>JBBJOH010000173.1:0-3819 GCA_037720995.1 Thermoleophilaceae bacterium | reverse complement strand
GCGAGACCACCGAGTGGGTGGAGACGGTGCAGTCGGGCTGGAACGTGCTGGTCGGGCTGGACGCGGCCGCCGCCCTGGCCGCCCTGGACGCCCCGGCGCCGGCCGGTGAGCGGCCCGAGCTCTACGGCGCAGGACGGGCAGCGGAGCGGATCGTGCAAGTGATCTCGGCTTACACTCCCGGGCCATGAAGGTCGGTGTCGTGGGACTGGGATACGTGGGGCTGCCCCTGGCCCTCGCCTTCGCCGAGGAGGGCCACGACGTGATCGGCGTGGACTCCGACCCGCGCCGCGCCGCGGCGCTCAAGCAGGGCGAGAGCTACATCGAGGACGTGTCGAGCGAGCGGCTGGCGGCTGTCGCCGAGCGCCTGTCGGCCAGCACCCGCTATGCGGATCTGTCGGCGGCCGACGCGGTCCTGATGGCGGTCCCCACGCCGCTCACCCGTAATCGCGAGCCCGACCTGGGTCCACTCGTATCCGCAGGCACTTCGCTGGCCGGCGTGCTGCGCGAGGGCCAGCTGGTCGTGCTCGAGTCCACCACCTACCCCGGAACCACGCGCGAGCGCCTCGCGCCGCTGCTCGAGGAGTCGGGCCTGGCCGCGGGCCGCGACTTCAACCTGGCCTTCTCACCGGAGAGGATCGATCCGGGCCGCACCGACTTCACGATGCGCAACACGCCGAAGGTCGTGGGCGGCCTCACGCCGGCGTGCCGCGCCCGCGCGGTGGACCTCTACAAGGAGGTCTGCGACGAGGTGGTGGAGGTCTCGGGTCCCGAGGCGGCCGAGCTGTCCAAGCTGCTGGAGAACGTCTTCAGGTCGGTGAACATCGCGCTGGTCAACGAGCTGGCGATGCTGTGCGAGCGGATGGGCATCGACGTCTGGGAGGTGGTGGAGGCCGCGGCCACCAAGCCCTACGGGTTCATGCCCTTCAGCCCCGGTCCGGGAATGGGCGGGCACTGCCTGCCGGTAGATCCGTTCTACCTGGCCTGGAAGGCGCGGGAGTACGGGCAGCCCACCGAGTTCGTGGAGCTGGCCGGCGAGGTCAACCAGCGCATGCCCGAGTTCTGCGTCGAGCTGATCGCCCAGGCGCTGAACGACCACTCCAAGGCGGTGCGCGGCTCCCGGGTGGCCATCCTCGGCGTCTCCTACAAGCCGGGGGTGGGCGACCTGCGCGAGTCGCCGGCGCTGAAGATCATGCGGATGCTCGACGAGCGGGGCGCCGAGCTGGCCTACCACGACGACTTCGTGCCCGCGCTCGTGTCCTTCGAGCTGGACAACGATCCGCTGGACGAAGCGCTGGAGGGCTCCGACTGCGCGGTGATCGTAACCGCCCACCCGGGCCTGGACGTCGAGGCCGTGGTGGCCGGAGCGCCTTCGGTGGTCGATCTGCGCGGCGTCACACGCGGTATCGAGTCGACGCATGTGGTGCGGCTGTGAAAGAGCCTGCTCCGGTGCTCGCCGGGCCAACGCCCCGGCTGCGCTCCTCGCCCGAGCCTGCTTCGCCCGGGCCGGTCTCCGTAGGGGTGGTCGGCCTCGGCTACTGGGGCCCCAACCTGGCCCGCAACTTCGACCGGCTGCCCGACGCCGAGCTGACGTGGATCTGCGACGAGGACGAATCCGCCCGCGGGCGGTTGGCCGAGGCCCTTCCCGAGGCGACGGCCACCGCCGACCTGGACGACCTCCTGAGCGACCCGGCGCTGGACGCGGTGGCCGTGGCCACGCCGGTGCCCACCCACGCGACCCTGGCCCAGCGCGTGCTGGCCGCGGGCAAGCACTGCTTCGTGGAGAAGCCCCTGGCCCAGTCCGCGCACGACGCCGAGCAGGTGGTGGAGGCGGCCCGCTGCGCCGACCGCACGCTGATGGTCGGGCACCTGCTCGAGTACCACCCCGGCCTGGAGATGCTCAACGACCTCGCCTCCGGCGGAGAGCTGGGCGACATCCACTACATCTACGGCAACCGCCTCAACCTGGGCAAGCTGCGCGCAGAGGAGAACGCGCTCTGGAGCCTGGGCGCCCACGATGTCTCCGTCCTGCTGCGCCTCGCCGGCGAGGAGCCCTACGAGGTCTCCGCCAAGGGCGAGTGCTACATGCGCCCCGAGGTCGAGGACGTGGTCTTCTGCTTCCTGCGCTTTCCCTCGGGGCTGGCGGCCCACCTGCACCTGTCGTGGCTCGATCCCCACAAGGAGCGCCGCTTCACGGTGGTCGGCTCCAAGAAGATGGCCACCTTCGACGACATGGAGCTCGAGCGCAAGCTCACGATCTACGACAAGGGCTTTGACCAGGACGCCGCCTCCTACGGTGAGTACATCACGCGATCGGGTGACATCTACTCCCCGCGGATTCCCAACGACGAGCCGCTGCGGATCGAGTGCCGCCACTTCGTGGACCGCATCCGTGACGGCCGGCCGCCGCGCTCGGACGGGGAGGCCGGGCTGCGCGTGGTGCGGGTGCTCGAGGAGCTGCAGCGGTCGCTGGACGAGAGCAGGCGTGCTCAGCGCGTCTGACCGCTCGCCGGGCCTCCTGCTCGGCGAAGGGGTCCGCCTGCCCGAGGTCGTGCAGATCGGCGGCAACGTGGTCATCCACTCCGGCACGCTGCTCGGTGACGGAGTGGGGATCCAGGACGGCGTGGTGCTGGGAAAGCCGCTGGCCCTTGGGCCGCGCTCGACGGCGTCGCTCGACGCGCCGCCCCCGACGCGGATCGGCGACCGCGCCACCGTCTGCGCCGGTGCGGTGATCGTGGCCGGCGCCCGGATCGGCGCCGGCGCGGTGGTGGGCGATCAGGCCCAGGTGCGCGAGCGCGCGGTGATCGGCGAGGGCACCGTGATCGGGCGCGGGACGGCGGTCGACAACGACGTGACCGTCGGCGACCGGGTGCGGATCCAGACAGGATGCTATGTGACCGCCCACTCCGTCATCGAGGACGACGTGTTCGTGGCTCCGGGAGTGACGCTGACCAACGACGACACGATGGGCCGCCACGGCCCCGGCCACCAGCTGCGCGGCGCCACGTTGCGGCGCGCCTGCCGGGTCGGTGGGGGCGCGGTGCTCACTCCCGGGGTGGAGATCGGCGAGGAGGCGTTCGTGGCCGCGGGCGCGGTGGTCACCCGCGACGTTGCGCCCCGGTCGGTGGTGATGGGAGTCCCGGCCCGAGTCGTGCGCGAAGTCGGAGACGAGGACCTGCTGGAGCGCTGGACTTGAGGCGCCGCCGCGGCGGCCTTCACCCGGGCCCGGCCACGGTGGCCCTCGCCGTGGCCGCGGCGGCGGCGACCGGAGCGGTGGTCGCGGCCGAGTACGGACGCGTGTGGAAGCGGGGCAGGGCACCCCTGCCGGCCGAAGCCGACGACCCCCTCGAGGCGGCCGCCGAGGCCGCCGCCGAGACGGCCGTGGTGGCCAAGGTCGGCTACCAGCAGAGCTCGCGACTCGAGAACTCGCTGTTCAACCTGCTGGCGTCGTTCGTCGCCACCTTCATCACCGCGCGGATGATCGCCTTCCTGCTGCGCGGGCGAGCGCGGGTCGGCCCCTTTCGCAACGTCCAGGTGGGGCGCCGCCACATCCACCACTTCGTACCGGGCATCGTGCTGGCCTTTGCCTCCGGGGGCGCGGCGATCGTCTCGCGCAACACTGAGCTCGACCCGTGGCTGGCGCTGCCGTTCGGCGCGGGGATGGGCCTCACCCTGGACGAGTCCGCCCTGCTGCTCGAGCTCGACGACGTGTACTGGTCCGAGGAGGGCATCCTGAGCGTGCAGATCACGCTCGCGGTCACGGCCCTGCTCGCTTCCATGGCTCTGGCCATTCGCTTCCTGCGCCGGGGTGAGGAGGCGGTG
>JBBJOH010000003.1:0-14058 GCA_037720995.1 Thermoleophilaceae bacterium | reverse complement strand
AGAACGCGGGCTCGGGCGGCTCGGCCTCCTACTACGCCTGGACGCCCAAGCGCGGTGTGCGCTTCGTCGCACTGGACACGGCGTCGGAGGGGACGGCGGCCAGGGGCGGCGCCGAGGGCAACCTGGACGAGCCCCAGTACCAGTGGCTGCGAGGCGAGCTGCGAAAGGCCAAGCGAGCCAGGCAGGTGGTGGCCGTCTTCGGTCACCACCCGATCCGGCGCCTGATCGCCTCGACGCCCGACGAGGCGGCGGGCCCCTGCAACGGCGACGTCGGCTGTGACGCCGACCCGCGCAACTCCGCCCCGATCCGCCTGCGGGGCGATGTCGAGCGGCTGTTCAACGCCAATCCCAACGTGGTGGCCTACATGTCGGGCCACACCCACGTGAACCGGATCCGCCCCTGCGCCACCCGCTGCGTCAAGAAGGGGAACTGGTGGTCGATCGAGACCACCTCGTCGGTGGACTGGCCCCAGCAGCAGCGCCTGCTCGAGATCATGGACAACCGCGACGGCACGCTGTCGGTGCTGGGAACGCAGGTCGACCACGCCGGGACGGTGGGTGCCCCCGGTCCCACCGGAGACCCTGCGACGTCCGCCGCGCTGGGCGTCGAGGCGCTGGCGTCGATGAGCCGGATCTTCTCCTACAACGACCCGCGCGCCGTGCGCAGGGCGGCGGGCGGCAACGGCGACCGCAACGTGGAGCTGATGGTGCGCGACCCGCGCGCCGGCCGGGGCGCCGGGCTGTGCACGGGGATCACCGCAAACGTGTCCGGCCGCACGGTCAACCGAGCGGCCCTCGGCCGGACGCGCGGCTCGGTGCGGCGGGCGTTCACCAAGTACAGCCTCAAAGGCAAGTCGTCCGCCGTGGATCGCTACTGCGCGGTCGGCGGCGGCCACCTGCGGGTGGGCTACTCGCGCAACCGGGCCGTCCTCGCCCTGAGCTCGAGCCGGTCGAACCGGCTCAAGCGGCTGAAGGTCGGCTTCCGCGCCAAGACGGTGGCCAAGAGGCTGCGCGGCGAGCGCCGCTATCGGGTCGGGAGGGGCACGGTCTACGTGGCCAAGGCTTCGAAGGCGCGAATCGTGGTGGAGGTCAAGAAGGGGAGGGTGACCCAGCTCGGCCTGGCCGACAAGCGGAGAACCTCGTCCGAGAAGAAGACCCAGGCCCTGCTGAAGGTCTTTCTCTAGGGCGCAGCCGCCGCCGGGATGCCGGCGCTCTCTTCGCGAGCACGGGCTGGCGGGGTGGGCAGCATCTCGCCGGCGATCAGCTCGTACGACCGCCGCCGGGCCTCAGGGTCGTGCGTGATCGTCACCACGATCGCCTCCCGCGCCCCGTAGGCGTCGGCCAGCTCCTCGATGCCCGTCCTCACGGTGGACGGCGATCCCAGGATGATCCGGCGGCCACCGGCTCCGCCGGCCCCCTGGCGCTCCAGGTAGCGCAGCGCCTTCTCGACCGGCGGCACGGGGATCAGCCGTCCGGCGCGCAGCTCGCGCATGGCCATGCGCGAGCTGGAGGCCAGCTCGCCCGCCTCCTCGTCGGTGTCGGCGGCCAGGACCCAGGCGGCGACGGCCAGCTCGGGCGCGGCCAGGCGCTCGGAGTCCGCGAAGCGGGCCCGGTAGAGCTCCGCGATCTCGCCGCCGCCGGGGTGGATGAAGTCCGCGAAGGCGTAGGGCAGACCGGTCTCGCCGGCCCACACGGCACTCTGGTGCGATGAGCCCAGCAGCCACGGCTCGGGGCGCTCGGGCAGGCCGGGCAGGACCTTGGCCAGGCGGGCGAAGGGATGCGAGGCCGGCAGGCGGTCCTCCAGGTAGGCCAACAGCTCGGCGAGCTGTTCGGGGAAGTCGTCGGGCGACGCCTTGCCGCGGTCGCGCTGCAGCGCGTGCGTGGTCATCGGATCGGTGCCCGCCGCGCGGCCGATCCCCAGGTCGATCCGCCCGGGGTAGAGCCCGGCCAGCAGGGAGAAGCTCTCGGCCACCTTGAACGGGCTGTAGTGGGGCAGCATCACCCCGCCGCTTCCCACCCGGATCCGCTGCGTGGCGGCGGCGATCGGCCCCACCAGCGCCTCGGGGCTCGGGCCCGCAAGCATCGGCCCGCCGTGGTGCTCGGCCACCCAGTAGCGGTGATAGCCCAGCCGATCGCACAGCTCGGCCAGCTCGATCGTCTGGCGCAGAGCCCGCGCCCCCGTCGACCCCTCGGAGATCGGCGATTGGTCGAGGACGCTCAGGCGCAGCGGTGTCCCAGCCATGGTTCGAGGCTAGCGACGGGGGGCTCGTCCCGGCCCCGCGCTCTCGGCGGCGTCAGGGCCATGCGTCACCATGGAGCCGATGCAACCCGGCGAACCCCAGACCCTGGAAGAAGCCGGACGCGCCCGGCTCCGCGAGGCGCTCGACCACGACGAAGTTGCGGCCGCCTACCTGTTTGGCTCCCAGGCACGGAGCAGGGCCGGGCCGTTGTCGGATGTGGACGTGGGGGTGTGGGCCTCGCCCCTGCTGGATGCACGTCAGCGCTTCGACCTGCGGATCGAGCTCGCGCGGAAGGTTCGCGACGCGCTCCGCACCGAAGCGGTGGACCTCCTCGTGCTCGACGACTCCTCGCCGCTGCTCCGCCACCGCGCCTGGCGAGACGGGGAGCTGCTGATCGACCGCGATCCCCGCACCCGCGTCCGCGGCGAAACGCGAGCCCTGATCGAGTTCCTGGACACCAAGCCGCTGCGCGAGCAGACCGCGGCCGGGGTGAGCCACAGGCTGGCGGAGGGGCGCTTTGGTAGACGCTGACAGCGTCTACTCCAAGCTGGGTCGACTGGACTCGCTGCTGGCCGTGCTCGAGGACGTGCGTACTCGCGGCGAGCGGGCGGTCGTCTCGGATGTCCACGTCCAGCTGGAGGCGGAGAGAGCGCTGCAGGTTTCGATCCAGATCTGCATCGACCTTGGCGCGCACCTGATCAGCGAGCTGGGACTGAAGCCGCCCGAGGACTACCAATCCGTGTTCGCCTCGCTCGCGCAGGCCGGTGTGATCGAGCCCGACCTCGCCGCACGGCTCGCAGACGCCGCCGGCCTTCGCAACCTGCTCGTGCACGACTACGGCGAGATCGACCACCAGAGGCTATGGGGCACGCTGGGTGAGCTCGACGACCTCCGCGACTTCGCCAAGGCCGTCGAGGCCGTGGCGCGCGACGCCTGAATCGCCACGTCGGAAGGAGCGGCGTGGTGCATGCTCCGACTCGGTGAGCTCACAGATCGGCGACGAGCGAACGGTCATGGTCGTAGGAGAGCAGGGCAAGCGCCTCGTCGCGCGTGCACCAGCGCAGCTCGTCGACCTCGTCGTTGGGCATAAAGCCGGGGTCGTCCTCCACGCTCATCCGCCAGTAGCGGACCACCTTGGGCCGACCCTTCTTGTCCTCGTAGCGCGCGGAGGCAAGCTCCCCCTCGCGGCGGCAGACGAGGCCGGTCTCCTCCTGTACCTCGCGCAAAGCCGCCTCTTCGAAGCTCTCCCCCGCGTCAAGCTTGCCCTTGGGCAGCGACCAGTCTGATCGGTGGGGGCGGTGGACCACGCACACCTCGGGGCCGCGCCCCGTGTCGCGGACGATCACGCCGCCGGCGGCCTCCACGCTCACTCCAGCGCCCTCACGTCGGCTCCCCCCGGGGCGAAGGTCACCCGCTGCACGTCGCAGTCGGCGGCCTTCGACCTCAGGGCGGCCAGCACGTCGCCGGTCTGCTGCCACTGACACCAGAACAGCACGGCGGGGCCCGCCCCCGAGACCGTCGCTCCCACGGCGCCGAGCTCCCGCGCCTGCTCGAGCAGCTCGATCGAGCGGGGATACAGCAGGGCTCGCCGGCGCTGGTGCATCCGGTCGGCCAGTCCCCGGCCGATGAGGGAGAAGTCCGAGCGGGCCAGCCCCAGCATCAGCAGCGACGCGTGGGCGACGTTGAAGACGGCGTCGGCGATCGGCAGCTCGGCGGGCATTGCCGCCCGGGCCTCGCCGGTGGACACCGGATCGGGCGGGACGGCTATCACGCCCTCCAGGCCCTCGGCGGGCTCGATCCGGACGGGAGCGCCGTCGCCGCACACCACGATGCCGCCCAGCAGCGCGGCGGCCACGTTGTCGGGGTGGCCCTCCAGCTGGTGGGCGAGCTCGAACAGCGGCGCGTCGAGCTCGAACATGTGGTCGGCGGCCGACAGCCCGGCCACGATGGCGGCTGCGCTGGACCCCAGGCCCCCGGAGGGTGGGATCTGCGAGCGGATCCGAAACGACAGCCCGGCGGCGGGGTGCAGCGCCTCGAAGGCCTGCACGCACAGGTTGGTGCGGTCCAGCGGGATGCCCGCGACATCGCACTCCACCGAGAGCTCGCCCGTCTCCTCCACCTCGAGCTCGAGGTGGAGCGACAGGGCCGCGGCCAGCGCGTCATAGCCCGGCCCGAGGTTGGCCGACGACGCGGGCACGCTCACGATGCGGCGGCGGTTCACGCCGATGCCCCAAACGGACCGGACGTCGTGTCCGGTCCTGCCTCCAGCACGGCCTGCTCGACGCTCTCGATGTCGGGCTCGCAGGGAATCACCGAGGAGGCGCGGTTCATCGCGGTCTGGGGGTCCTTGAGGCCGTGGCCGGTGAGCACGCACACCACCCGCCCCTCGGAGCCGTGGGCCAGCAGGCCGGCCACCGACGCGGCCGAGGCCGGCTCGCAGAAGACCCCTTCGCGCGCGGCCAGCAGGTCGTAGGCGTCCAGGATCTGCTCGTCGCTGACCGCGCGCACCTGGCCCCGGGAGCCGGTGAAGGCGCCCATGGCCTCCTCCCACCGCGCGGGGTTGCCGATCCGTATGGCCGAGGCCACCGTCTCGGGCGACTCGACCGGAGCGCCTTTGACGAGCGGCGCCGCCCCCGCGGCCTGGAAGCCGTAGAGGTGCGGTCGCACGCCGTACTCCTCAAAGCCGCGCCAGTAGGCGGTCACATTGCCCGCGTTGCCCACCGGGATGCACAGGGCGTCGGGGGCCTCCCCCAGCGCGTCGCAGATCTCGAACGCCGCCGTCTTCTGCCCCTCGATCCGGTACTCGTTGACCGAGTTGACAAGCGCCACAGGGTGGCGATCGGCCAGCTTGCGCACCAGGGTCAGGGCCTGGTCGAAGTTGCCGCGCAGGGCGATCACCCGCGCGCCATGCATCAGCGCCTGGGCCAGCTTGCCGGTGGCGATCTTGCCCTCGGGCACGATCACCGCCCCGCGCAGCCCCGCGCGGGCGGCGTAGGCGGCGGCGCTGGCCGCGGTGTTGCCGGTCGAGGCGCACACCACGGCCTCCGCCCCCTCGGCCACCGCCGCCGACACGGCCACGGTCATCCCGCGGTCCTTGAACGAGCCGGTGGGATTGGCTCCCTCGACCTTCAGCCACACCTCGCAACCCGCCCTCTCGGAGATCACCGGCGCGTGCACCAGCGGAGTGTCACCCTCCTCGAGGGTGACCAGGGGATCCACCGGCAGGCGGTCCTTGTAGCGCCAGAGGGTCATGGGAGGATTCGGCATGGATGCCGAATCGTCCGCCTCCCCATCCCGATTCGGCATGGATGCCGAATCGTCCGCATCCCCATCCCGATTTGGCAATGCCGAAGCACCCGCATCATTCGAACGTCTCCCCGATCACGCGGATGACCCGCGGCGGCGACCGGACGAAGTCCAGGCGCCCGATCAGCTCCACCGCAGCCCGGAACCTCGACTCCAGCACCGGGTGCATCACCATGGCCAGGCGGGCGTCCGCGCCGAGGCCCCTCTGGACCACCGACTGGATCGAAGCGCCCTGGAGGCCGAGAATCTCGGCCACCTGCGCGAGCACGCCGGGATGGTCGGCCACCTCCAGGTGCAGGTAGAAGGACGACTCGCGGTCGGTGACCAGCACGACCGGCTCGGCGGGCGGCGGGTTGAAGGGCGGAGGGATCATGGCGCTGATCACGTCGCCCAGCACGGCGGAGGCCGTCTGCGAGCCGCCCGCGCCGGGGCCCGACAGCGTGATCTCGGTGATGGCCGGCGACTCGATCGTCACCGCGTTGTAGGAGCCGCTCACCGCCGCGAGGGGGTGACCGGCGAACAGGAAGGCCGGGTAGACCATCACCGACAGCCCGCCGTCGACGCGCTCGGCGCTGCCGATCAGCTTCAGCGACAGCCCCAGCTCGCGCGCGTAGGCGATGTCCTCTGCGGTGATCTGCTCGATCCCCTCGCGGGGCACCTCGTCGATGTGCACTGGGGCGCCGAAGGCCAGCCGGGCGATGATCGCCATCTTGGCGGCGGCGTCGGCGCCGGTCACGTCGTCGGTTGGATCGGACTCCGCGTAGCCGAGGCGCTGGGCCTCGGCCAGCGCGTCCTCGTAGGAGGCTCCGGTGCGCTCCATGGCCGTGAGGATGAAGTTGGTGGTGCCGTTGACGATGCCGTGCACGCGGTCGATGTGGGCCGCGGCCAGGGTCTCGGAGATCACGCGGATGGCGGGGACGACTCCGGCCACCGCGGCCTCGAAGCGCAGTTGCACGCCGACGCGGCCGGCCACCTCGAACAGCTGCTCGCCGTGCCGCGACACGAGCTGCTTGTTGGCGGTCACGAAGTGCCTGCCCGACTCCATCGCCGCCAATGCGTAGTCCAGGGCCGGCTCGGTGCCGCCGATCAGCTCGACGATCAGGTCGGAGCGCTCGAGGATGTCGTCGAAGTCGCCCTCGCTCGTGGTCAGCACACCGGAGATCTCGGGCCGGAAGCCCACTTCCTCGGCGATGGCGTCGGAGCGCTGCGCCAGCAGCTCCTCGAAGGCGGCGCCGACGGTCCCGTGGCCCAACAGACCGATCCTGAACGCCGGCACCGGCCGTGGTGCGCCGGCAGGAGGGCTTGGGGAGGGGACGTTCCCCCCGGGGGACGACTCAGACATCGCGCCGGGTCAGGTCGTCGTAGGTCTCGCGGCGCACCACCACGCGGGCCTCGCCGTCGCGGCAGAAGACAACCGGCGGCCGCGGCACCGCGTTGTAGTTGCTGGCCATCGCGTGACCGTAGGCGCCCGTGGCCGGGACGGCGAGCACGTCGCCGGGGCGCGGATGCTCCAGCGTCGCCTCGGAGATCAGCACGTCGCCCGACTCGCAGTGCTTGCCCACGATCCGGCAGGGGGTGGAGTCGCCGAAGCGATCGACCACGTCGGACTCGTACACCGCGCCATAGAGCATCGGCCTGATGTTGTCGGCCATCCCCCCGTCCACGGCCACGTAGGTGCGCACGCCGGGGATCTCCTTGACCGTGCCCACCGTGTACAGCGAGATGCCGGCGTTGCCGACCAGTGAGCGGCCGGGCTCGCACAGCACGGTCACGTCGTCGGGGGCGTGGGCCAGCATCGCCTCGGCGTATTCGGCGGCCGGCGGCGGCCGGTCGGCGCGCGTGTAGGCGATCGCGAAGCCGCCGCCCAGGTTGAGCAGCGGGAAGTCGCCGATCTGGGCCAGCACGTCGGCCAGCGACTCGTAGACGTCCGTGTCGAAGACCTGGGAGCCGATATGGGCGTGCATGCCCCGCAGCTGCAGGCTCGTGCGCCCGATGCGCTCCAGCGCCCGCTCCACCTCGCGCATCGGGATGCCGAACTTGGAGTCCTCCTGGCCCGTGCGGATCGCCTTGTGGGTCTGCGGCTCGATGCCCGGCGTCACGCGCAGCAGGATGCGCTGGGCCGCGCCGGCGCAGATCCGCTCCAGGCGGTCGATCTCGTCGAAGGAGTCGACGACGATGTGACCCACTCCGACCGACAGCGCGTACTCCAGCTCGGCCTCGGACTTGTTGTTGCCGTGCAGGTACACCCGCTCGGGATCGAAGCCGGCCCGAAGCGCCAGGTGCAGCTCGCCGCCGGAGGCGCAGTCCACCGACAGCCCCTCCTCGGCGAAGATCCGCAGCGCCGCCGTGGCGGGGAAGGCCTTGCTGGCGTAGAGCAGCTCGAAGCGTCCGGTGCGCTGCGCGAACGCCTCCCGCGTGGCGCGAGCGCGGGCGCGCAGGTCCTCCTCGGCGTAAACGTAGGCGGGCGTCCCGAGCTCGCGGGCCAGCTCGCGGACGTCGCACCCGCCGACCCGCAGCCCGCCGTCGGGGCCAAGGTCGGAGCCCAGCGGATAGACCTGCTCGAGGCCCGCGGGCAGCGCGGATGGGCCGGTCGGGGCCAGGGTGGGCTCGGGCCGCTTCTGAGGCATAGGGTCCGCGAGTATGAAGCACGTTCCGCCTGCACCCCCCGCTTTGGGAGAGCGCGACGGCCTGGCCTACGCCCTCTTCGAACCCGAGGGCGAACCCTCGGGGGGCGTGGTGATCCTCCATGGCGCGGGATCGGCCAAGGAGAGCCACTTCGACTTCGCCCGCACCTGCCGCGAGCGGGGGTTGGCCGCACTGGCCTTCGACGCCCGCGGCCACGGTCGCTCCTCGGGGGAGCTCTCCCCGACAGCGACCGGCGACGTGTTGGCCATGTGCGACTTCATGGGCGAGCACGTGCCCCACGTCGCCCTGCGCGGGTCGAGCCTCGGCGGCTTCTTGGCCATCCAGGCGGCGGCGCTGGACCCCGCCGCGATCGCCGCCGTGGTGGCCATCTGCCCGGCGCCCGCTGACGGGCTGGCCCGCGGGATCGCCTCCGGTGACCTGACCGGCTTCCGGGTCGATCGCGCAGCGACGGTGGATTGGCTGAAGACGCTGGACCTGCGGGTGGCGGCGGCCGCCCTCGGTCCCGCGACCGCGCTGATGCTGCTCCACGCCAGGGGCGACGAACGGGTGCCCTACACGGTCAGCGAGGGCTTGCACGAGGCGGCGGCGGACCCCAAGCGCCTCGTCGTCTTCCCCGGCGGGGACCACCGGTCGCTGCAGCACGACCTCGAGGTGCAGAACCTGGCGGCCCGGTTCATCGAGCGAGCCATCGCCGGGCGCGCCGGGGGCTGAGGCGCAGGGGCGCTGCGGCGGCCGTTTCGATAATGACTCTCACTTACACTGGCGGGATGACCGCTTTGCTCGCCGGCCTGCCCGAACCGGCGTACCTGCTCGAGCTCCGCTCGACCCGTATGGCCGCGCTGGAGCTCGGGCTGCTCGCCGTCGCCGGCGGTGTGAGCGGGGCGTTCGTGGTGCTGCGCCGGCTGGCGTTCTTCTCACACGCGGTGGGCACCGCCACCTTCCCCGGCCTCGTGGTGGCCGGCGCCGCCGGCTTCAGCGCCCGCTTGGCCGCGCTCGCGGTAGCCGTGGCCTACGCGCTGGGCACCGACCGGGCGGCGCGAAGCGGACGCGACCCCGGCGGCGGCGCCACCGGCCTGATGCTGGTGGCCGCGCTGGGAGCCGGCACCATTCTCGCGAGCGACGTGTTCGAATCCGGCGCCGGGGTGGACCGGCTGCTGTTCGGCACCGCGGTGGCGCTGAACGGAAGCGACCTGGCCGTGGCGGGCGGGGCCGCGGCCCTCACGCTGGTGGCCGCCGCCCTGCTCGGGAGGACCTGGACGGCCGGCTCCTTCGACCCCTCAGGGGCGGCGGCGCTCGGGGTGCCGGACCGGCACGCGGAGGTGGCCCTGCTGCTCCTGGTGGCCGTGACCGCCGTCGCCGCGCTGCCGGCCGTGGGGTCGCTGCTGGTCACCTCCCTGTTCGTGGTGCCCGCCGCGGTGGCGCGGCTGTTCGCCGGCAGCGTCGCGTCGCTGGTGGCGCTGTCGGTGACGATCGCCGTGGCCCAGGCGCTGCTGGGCCTCTACGCGTCGCTCTGGCTCGACGTGCCCCCCGGACCGGCCATCGCAGTGCTGGGAGCGGCGACCTACGCCGTGGCCTCGCTTGTTCTCGCCCTCCCTTTCGCCGCGCGGCGGACCCCGGCCGAGGTTGCCCTATGAGCGCCGCCGTCACGGTCGAGGATGCCGCGGTCGGCTACGGCGGCCCGCCCGTGCTGGCCGGGGTGACCTTCTCCGCCGGCCGGGGGACGTCGGTGTGCGTGCTGGGTCCCAACGGGGGCGGCAAGACCACGCTGTTCCGGGCGATGATGGGTCAGCTGCCGCTGAGCGGGGGGCGCCTCTGGGTCGACGGCCGGCCCGCCTATGTGGCCCAGTCGGGCCACGCCCGTCTCGACTTCCCGGTCAGCGGCCTCGACGTGGCCCTGATGGGCACGCTGGGTGGGCGCTGGTGGCTGCCCGCCCGCAAGGCCGACCGCGAGCGCGCCTCCGACGCGCTGAGGCGGGTGGGCCTGGCCGATCGCGCCGGAATTCGCTTCGGCGAGCTGTCCGGCGGCCAGCGCCAGCGGGTGCTGATCGCACGGGCGCTGGTGCAGGACTCCGCCGTGCTGCTCTTCGACGAGCCGCTGGCCGGGGTCGACCCGGCCAGCGCGGAGACCATCGGCGCCGGGTTCGCCGAGCTGCGCGCCGAGGGGCGCACGCTGCTGGTCTCCTCGCACGACGTGGAGGGGGCGCTCGCCTTCGATGCCGTGCTCTGCCTCAACGGCAGCCAGGTGGCCTACGGCCCGCCGGGCGAGGTCCTCGACCGCCAGGCCCTGCAGGACACCTACGGCAGCGAGCTGATCGTGCTGCCGGGCGGCGGCGACGGAGAGCCCCGCCACGCCGTGACCGTCCAGCACCACGATCACTGAGTGCCCGTGGGCCCGATCGAGCTCCTGACCGATCCCTGGAGCTCCGGCATCGACCGCCGCGCGCTCCTGGAGGTGCTGCTGCTGGGCTGCGTCTGCGGGCCCCTGTCCTTCTGGGTGAAGAGCTACCGCCTGGCCTACCCGTCCGAGTCGCTGGCCCACGGCCTGCTGCCCGGGCTCGTGCTGGGCGCACTGGCCGGGGCCCCGCTGCTGCTGGGGGCGGGCGCCGGCGTGGCGGTGGCGGCAGTGGCTGTGGCCCTGGCCGGCCGCGACGAGCGGATCGGCTCGGACACCGCGACCGCCGTCGTGGTCTCCGGCGCCTTCGGCCTCGGGGTGCTGCTGGCGCTGCGCCCCGAGGCGCCCGCGCGCCTCCAGGAGCTCCTGTTCGGCGATCCGCTCGGGGTCACCGACACCGACCTGGCCGCCGCGGGCGGCCTGGTGCTGGTGGGTGGCGCCGCCCTGCTCCTGCTTCATCGGCCGCTGGTCGCGGTGGCCTTCGACCAGGCCTCGGCCGGGGCCGCCGGCCTCGCCCCCGGCAAGGTGCGCGTGGCCCTGCTGCTGGTGCTGGCCGCCGCGGTTGCCGTGGCAGTGCAGGGACTGGGGAGCCTGCTGGTGCTGGCGGTGCTCGCGGCCCCCGCCGCGGCCGTCGGGGATCGGGCCTCCACACCCGGGCGGGCGATGGCCGCCGGGGCCGCGGTGGCCGCGGGCGCCGGCCTGGTGGGCATCTACTCCTCCTTCCACCTGGGCGGCGCGGCCGGCGCCTCGGTGGCGCTGGCGCTGTGCGCGGCGGCGGCGGTGGGCGGGCTACGCGATGGTGTCAGGCGGCGCGGGCGACCGGGCCCCACGGCCGCCTGAGCACCAGCAGCGCCACGCCGCCCGCGACCATCGCCATGCTGATCAGCTGCGGCTGGGTGAGCCCGGCCACCACGGCCTCGTTACGCCGGATGACCTCGATCAGCAGCCGCTCGATTCCCGCCAGCACCAGATAGACGCCGAACAGGACCCCGGGCCGATACCTGTCGCGAAGGCTCCACAGCACCAACGCCGCCAGACCCATCGCCACCGTCTCGAAGATCGGGGTCGGCTGTACGTCCTCGGTCGTCGGCCGAGTGCCGTCGGGATAGGCCATCCCCCACGGGAGATCCGTCGCCTTGCCGTAGTCGCCGTCGCCGGAGACCTGACAGCCCACGCGGCCAATCGCGTAGCCGAAGGCAAGCCCGGGTGCGCAGGCGTCGAGCATCGACGCGTTCAAGAACCCCCGCCAGCGGGCCCACAGCACCACACCCAGCGCACCACCGACCAGCCCGCCGAACCAGACCAGGCCCGAGCCTGAGAGGAGGTTGCCCAGCAGATCGCCTGAGACCTTGCCCCAGTTCTGGGTCAGGTAGTCCACGCGCGAGCCCACCAGCCCGCCGATGGCGGCGGCAAAGACCATCTCGTAGGCCCAGTCGACGGGCTTGTGAAGCTCGATCAGCCGCCGCGCCAGCACCGCGCCGGAGCCGAGGAACGCGAAGGCGAGGCAGATGCCGAAGGTCTGCACCGTGAGGGGGCCGAGATCGAGCTCGGGCTGCACCCGCGGGACAGTAGACACCGGAGGGCGGCGAAGCCGCCCGTTCTCGGAGCCCGGATGGCTCCCTGGCCATCAAGGCGCGGCCATGGATGGCTGCTAGAGGTAACCCAGAGGTTGAACGGGCGAGCCGTTGATGCGCACCTCGAAGTGCAGGTGGTCGCCGAATGAGTTACCGGTGTTGCCCACGTAGCCCATGACTTGACCCTGTTTGACGGACGCCCCCTGCGAGGTCCCGAAGCGGGACTGATGGGCGTAGCACGTGGACATGCTGGCCGTGTGCTGGATGCAGGTGTAGTTGCCGTAGCCACCGGTGAAGGCCATCAGCACGACCTTCCCCGAGTCGGCGGCGCGGATCGGGGTGCCGCCCGGCGCCGCGATGTCCATGCCGGAGTGGATGTGCCCGGGCCGCGCCTCGCCGAATGACCCCGTGATCGGCCCGTTCACAGGCCAGATCAGCCGGCCCGAGCCCTTGCGGACCGGCCCGGCGGCGGGGCCGGGGGCGCCCGCAGACGCCAGGCGGCTCTTGATCTTGGCCTGCTCGCGCTCCATCCCCGCCAGGTCCTCCTGGTCGGAGTGGCGGATATCGCGTACCCGGGCGAGGGTGACCCGACGCCCCTTGCGGGCCCCGCGCAGGTCGCCCTGGGCGGTGGTCAGCCGATCCTTGGTGGCGGCGATGTCGTCTCGCCGGCGCAGGATCGTCTCGGCGGCCCGCCGGCGCTGCGTCTCGAGCGTGGCGAGCAACTTCTCGGTCTTCTCGGCCTTGGCCTTGAGCACGCGCACCTTCTTGAGCACGGTCCCGTCCTGGTCGGAGATCCGCTCCAGGAAGTCGGTTCGCTCCAGCAGATCGGTGAAGCCATCGGCCTCGAGCACCACGGTCAGGGCGTCGGGCTGGTCGGCCTTGTACAGCTCGACCAGGCGATCGCGCAGCGCTCGGCGCGAAGCCTTCAGCTGTGCGCGCACGCGCACGAGGCGGTCGCGGGCCACCTCGAGGCGGTTGCGCACCCGGAGCAGCTCGGCGCGCTTGTCGTCCAGGTCATCCTGAACCGTGGTCAGGCGCTTCTGGGTGCCGCTGATCTGACCCTGCAGGCCGCGGATCCGGTTGTTGATCCCGGTGATGTCGGTGGTCAGCACCTGCTCGCGGCGCTCGCTCTTCTGCACCTCCGCGCGCTTGCCCTCAATCCGCTTTCCCAGGGGCGGCTTTCCCTCGCCCGGCAGGGGCAGCAGGACGTAGGCGGCGAGCGCCATCAGGATGGGGAGCCAGAAGTACTTTCTCATGGGCGGACGGGTAGGCGGGCCGGGTACGGCGGCGGTACAGCTTTACCGCCGTTATGCAGGCCTTTCGGCTGCCGACCGGGGCGGCACCGTAGCACGGGCACCGCCTCCTCCCGGGACGATCCATCACCCCTGCAAGCGATCGTGCACCCCTCCCCTACACTTGATCGCAATGGCTAACTCGAAGGCCGTCTTCAAGCGCGATCCGGGCCTTCAGGCGCGGATGCTGCTGACCATGTTCCTGCTCGGTCTGCTCTACGTGGGCTTCGCCGGCGTGCTGTTCGCCGCCGGCGCGGGAGCGGCCGTCATGGCTGTGGTGATCGGCCTCTTCGCCCTCGCCCAGCTGTTCTTCTCGGACAAGCTCGCGCTGGCCTCCATGGGCGCCAAGGAGGTCTCCCCCGAGGAGGCCCCTGGGCTGCACGCGATGATCGACCGTCTGTGCATCCAGGCGGACCTGCCCAAGCCGAAGATCGCGGTGGCCGACATGGACGTCCCCAACGCCTTCGCCATCGGGCGCTCGCAGAAGGCGGCAACCGTGTGTGCCACCACGGGCATCATGCGCACGCTCTCTCCGGCGGAGCTGGAGGGCGTGATGGCCCACGAGCTCGCTCACGTGAAGAACCGCGACGTGCTGATCATGACCGTCG
>JBBJOH010000172.1:0-3844 GCA_037720995.1 Thermoleophilaceae bacterium | reverse complement strand
CCATGCTCTCCGAGCTGCGTATCGAGAACCTGCTGCTGATCGAAGCGGCGCAGCTGCGCCCGGGGCCAGGCCTCAACGCCATCACCGGCGAGACGGGCGCCGGCAAGACGGTGCTGGCTCACGCGCTCGACCTGCTGCTGGGGGGCAAGCCGCGCCCGGGGATCGTGCGCCCCGGCGCCCGGGAGGCCTACGTGGAGGGCGTGTTCGACCTGCCGCCGGGGATCCTGGACGAGCCCGAGCTGGCCGACCTGCGCGAGCGCCTCGACGAGAACGAAGGCGAGGTGGTGCTCGCCCGCCGGGTCAGCGCGGAAGGGCGCAGCCGGGCCTACGTCGGCGGTCGCTCGGCTACGGCGGCGGATCTGCGGGAGCTGGGGGGTCGGCTCGTGGCCTTCTTCGGCCAGCACGAGCATCGCCGGCTGACGGTCGCCTCCGCGCAGCTCGAGCTGCTCGATGCCTTCTGCGGCGAAGCGCACCTGCAGCTTCGCGACGACGTGGCCGCCGCCCACGCTCGTGTCCGGGAAGCCGAGCGAGAGTTGGAGGACCTGCGCGGCCGCGCCGGCACGCGGGAGCGAGACCTGGGCCTGCTGGCCTTCGAGATCGGCGAGATCGAGGAGCTCGACCCAAGCGTGGCCGACGAGGAGGCGCTGGCGGCCGAGCGCGCGCGTCTGCGCCAGGTCGACGGCCTGCGCGCCGCCGCGGCTGCCGGTAGCGAGGCGATCGCGCCCGACTCCCCGGACGCGGCCGGGGCGGCAGCGCTGCTGGCCGAGGCCGAGCGCCTCGCCGACGGGGTGGCCGGGGCGGACCCGCACCTGGATGAGCTGGCCGGGCGGATGCGGGCGCTGCGCCTGGAGGCCGAGGATCTCGGGGTGGAGCTGCGGGGCTACCTGGATGGGCTGGCGGCCGACCCGGGACGCCTGCACGAGGTCGACGAGCGCCTGGACGCCTACGAGCGGATCATGCGAAAGCACGGCGGATCGGTGGCCGCGGTGCTGGAGCACGCCGAGCGCTGCCGGGCCGACCACGACCGGCTGCAGGACGCCGACGTGGCGCTCGAGCGCGCGCACTCCGCGCTGGCCGAGGCCCAGCGCGAGCGGTCATCGCTGACCGCCCGGCTGACGGCCGAAAGGGCCGGCGCGGCGCCGCGATTGGCCGAAAGGGTGGTCGAGGAGCTCGCGTCGCTGTCCATGGCCGGCGCGTCCTTCGAGATCGTCCTCGAGCCACGTGAGGCCGTGGGGGCCTCGGGCGCCGAGCGTGTCGACTTCCTGCTGGCCCCGAATCCGGGCGTCCCCGCCTCACCCGTGCGTGACAGCGCCTCGGGAGGCGAGCTCTCGCGGGTCATGCTCGCCCTCATGACCGCGGCCGGCACCGGGGCGGCGGCGACGCTGGTGTTCGATGAGGTCGACTCGGGCGTGGGCGGTCAGACGGCCCGCGCGGTGGGCGAGAGGCTGCGGCGCCTCGGCGGGGACCGGCAGGTGCTGTGCATCACCCACCTGCCCCAGATAGCGGCGCTGGCCGACCGCCACTTCCGGATCGAGAAGACGCCGGAGGGCGAGGTGGCCACGGCGAACGTCGAGCAGCTCGCCGACCCGGCCGTGGTCGAGGAGCTGTGCCGGATGCTGGGGGCCGACGGCAGCGACCAGGGCGCGCGCAGGCACGCGGAGGAGCTTCTTGCCGCCGCTTGAGGAAATGGTGCCCGCTCATCTGGCCGCAATTGCCGGGCTTGCCGTCGTTTCAAGAGCGGGCATGGATGTCCGCTCTTGCCGGGGGGCATCCGTTTCAAGAGCGGGCATGGATGTCCGCTCTTGCCGGGGGGCATCCGTCGCTGCCCTTATATTCGACGCGTGACCGCCACCCGCTACATCTTCGTCACCGGGGGCGTCGTGTCCTCGCTGGGCAAGGGGATCGCGTCGGCCTCGATCGGCCAGCTGCTCGTGGCCCGCGGGCTCTCGGTCTCGATCCAGAAGTTCGACCCCTACATCAACGTCGATCCGGGCACGATGAGCCCGTTCCAGCACGGTGAGGTGTTCGTCACCGAGGACGGCGCCGAGACCGACCTGGACCTGGGTCACTACGAGCGCTTCACCGACGTGAACGCCACGCGCGGATCGAACGTGACCACGGGGGCGGTCTACGACAGCGTCATCCGTCGCGAGCGCCGCGGCGACTACCTCGGCGGCACCGTCCAGGTCATCCCCCACATCACCGACGAGATCAAGAACCGCATCCGCCGGGCCGCCCAGGCCGACGACGTGGACATCGTGATCACCGAGATCGGCGGAACGGTGGGCGACATCGAGTCCCTCCCCTTCCTGGAGGCCCTGCGCCAGTTCAAGGTCGACGAGGGCAAGGAGCGGGCGATGTTCCTGCACCTCACGCTGGTCCCCTTCCTGGGCCACGCGGGGGAGCTGAAGACCAAGCCCACCCAGCACTCCGTGCAGGAGCTGCGCCGGATCGGCATCCAGCCCGACATGGTCATGTGCCGCAGCGAGGAGGTGCTGTCGCGCGACATCCGCGACAAGATCGCGCTGTTCGTGAACCTGCCCGTCGACTCGGTGGTCTCCGCCCGCGACGTGGACAACATCTACAAGGTGCCGCTCTACTTCCGCGCCGAGGGCGTGGACGACCAGATCCTCGACCACTTCGGGATCGCCACCGACCCGCCCGACCTGTCGGGGTGGGAGGCGCTGGTCAAGCGCGTGGATGACGCCCGCGACGTGGTGCGGGTCGGGTTGGTGGGCAAGTACACCCAGCTCGAGGACGCCTATCTGTCGGTCATCGAGTCACTCAACCACGGCGCCACCCACCACGGCGGCCGGGTCGAGGTGCGCTGGATCGAGTCCGAGGGCCTGGTCAACGCCGAGGGCCTAGCAGAGCTCGAGGACGTGGACGGGATCCTCATACCCGGCGGCTTCGGCGTACGCGGGATCGAGGGCAAGATCCGGGCGGCCCAGTACGCACGCGAGAACGGGGTCCCCTACCTGGGCATCTGCCTGGGCATGCAGATCGCCGTGGCGGAGTTCGCCCGGCACGTGGCGGGCATGGACGGCGCGAACTCGACCGAGTTCGATCCCGAGACGCCGTATCCGGTGGTCGATCTGCTGCCCGAGCAGAAGGAGATCCGCGACATGGGGGGCACGATGCGCCTGGGGGCGGACCCGGTGAAGCTGCACGAGGGCACCCATGCGCGCGAGGCCTACGGCGAGCCCGTGATCTACGAGCGCCACCGCCACCGCTACGAGGTCAACAACCATCTGCGCCGACGGCTCGAGAAGGAGGGCCTCGTCTGCTCGGGCACGTCGCCCGACGACCGTCTGGTCGAGGTCGTCGAGCTGGCCGACCACCCCTTCTTCGTGGCCTCGCAGTACCACCCCGAGTTCAAGTCCCGCCCGCTGCGCCCGCAGCCGCTGTTCCGCGAGTTCGTCGGCGCGGCACTGGAGCGCGCCCGGGCGCGGGAGCCGGAGGTCGTGGCCAGCCGCGGGCCCGGGGAGCACGCCGACGCCCGGGCCTGAGGCCCATCCCGCCTAGACTGCACGCCATGGCCGACCTCGACCGCCGCAGCTCCCACGTTCCCCGCCGGACGCGCGAGCGGCGCGCCTACCAGCTCGCGGTGGCCGGCGGCGTGCTGGGGGTGGTGGGCGTAGTCGGCCTGGTGCTCGCCATGATTGGGATCGTCGGGGCCGGCTTGCCGATCCTCGCCCTGATCCTGGCCGCGGTCTGCGGCTTGCTGTTTCGGCGCACCATCGCCGGGTGAGCGTCGCCGGCGCGCATGCCCCACACGGGGGCACGGGTGAGCGCGAGCGCCTGGTCGAGGACTTCGTCCGCCTGTGCGAGATCGAGAGCCCGT
>JBBJOH010000171.1:0-3849 GCA_037720995.1 Thermoleophilaceae bacterium | reverse complement strand
AACTCCGGCACCTCGAAGTCGTCCAGCGCGGCGGTGACCCGCTCGCGCCGGGGCGCCGTGCGGGCGACCCTCTCGCGCGGGGGCGTCGTGCGGGTGACCCGCGGCTCGTGGTCGGCGTCGGTCGCGGCGGGGCGCGACTCGCGCCGGGGCGCCGGCATGTCGCCGTAGCCCGTGGCCACGACGGTGATCCACACCTCGTCCTGGAGCTTCTCGTCGACCATGGCGCCGAAGATGATGTTGGCGTCGGGGTGCGCGGCCTCCGCGACGGCCTTGGCCGCCTCGTTGACCTCCCACAGGGATAGGTCGTTGCCGCCGGTGATCGACAGCAGGATGGACTGTGCCCCGTTCACCGAGGTCTCCAGCAGCGGCGACTCGACGGCGCTTGTGGCCGCGTCCAGGGCCCGGGACTCGCCGGTCCCCATGCCGATCCCCAGCAGGGCATTGCCGGCCTGGTGCATGATCGTGCGAACGTCGGCGAAGTCGAGGTTGATCAGACCGGGAAGCGCTATCAGGTCCGATATGCCCTGCACGCCCTGACGCAGGACGTCGTCGGCCACCCGGAAGGCGTCCACCATCGACGTCTTCTTGTCGAGCACCGACAGCAGGCGCGCGTTGGGGATCGTGATCAGCGTGTCGACCTCGCCCGAGAGCTCCTCGATCCCGCGCTCGGCCTGAGCGCCGCGGCGGGCGCCCTCGAATCCGAACGGCTTGGTCACGATGCCCACCGTCAGCGCCCCGACCTCCCGGGATATGCGCGCCACCACCGGCGCCGCGCCCGTGCCCGTGCCACCACCGGCCCCGGCCGTGATGAAGATCATGTCCGCGCCCTTGAGCAGGGCCTTGAGCTCGTCGTACTGCTCCAGCGCCGCCTTGCGGCCCAGGCCGGGCTCGGCGCCAGCTCCCAGCCCACGCGTGGACTCGTTGCCGATGTGGATGCGAGTCGGGGCGCTGGACTGCTCCAGCGACTGGACGTCTGTGTTGACCGCGATGAACTCCACGCCCGCCACCTGGGCCTCGATCATGCGATCGACGGCGTTTACCCCGGCTCCGCCGACGCCGACCACGCGCAACAGCGGCTCGCGGTGCAGCGGCGACTCCGGCTGGTGAACCTCCTCGGCCTCCGGCGGGCGCCGCGGCTCGGGGTGGCGCTCCATGATGTTCTCGGG
Source organism: Thermoleophilaceae bacterium (assembly GCA_037720995.1). GTDB lineage: Bacteria > Actinomycetota > Thermoleophilia > Solirubrobacterales > Thermoleophilaceae > JAAYBF01. The sequence continues at coordinate 2,683 of JBBJOH010000171.1, read as the reverse complement.
GATGTCGGGGGAGAAGACCGACCGCAGCCGCTCCTCGGGCGTGGGAATGCCCTCGTAGCGGGACGTCGGGCGCTCCTGGGGGGTCGGCGGCTCCTCGCGGCCCGGCCGTGACTCCTCGCGGCCCGGCCGTGACTCCTCGCGGGCCGGCGGTGACTCGGGTCGGCGGCGCTCGGAGGCAGGCTCGCGACCGGACGGCTCGGGCTGCTGGGCCGCGGGCTTGAACTCGCGGCGCGGCTCGGGGGCGCGGGGCTCGGGCGAGCGCTCCACGGGCTCGCGGGCGGTCTCGTGCTCCGTCCCCTCGGCGTCCTCCTCCTCGGTTGACCGGAAGAGCGCGGCCAGGGGCCCCTCCCTCATGCTCGCGCGCTTACCGCTTGCCATTTCCGAGGACCTCCTTAGCGAGCTGGCGGTAGGCGTAGGCAGCCTTTCCGTCAGGTTCGTACTTGAGCACGGACATTCCCTTCACCGGCGCCTCCGCGAACCGCACCGTCTTGGTGATTCGCGAAGCGAACACCCGGTCCCCGAAGTTCTCCTCCAGGATCTCGATCGCCTCCTTGGCGTGCACCGTCCTGCTGTCGACCAGCGTAGGCAGGATTCCCTCGATTTCAACGTCGGGATTCAGGTTCTCGCGGATCATGGACAAAGTGTTCTGCAGCTGCACCAGCCCCCTCATGGACAGATACTCGCACTGCACGGGGACGATCACCTTGTCGGAGGCCGTCAGGGCGTTGATCGTGAGCAGCCCGAGGCTCGGCGGAGTGTCGATGCAGATGAAGTCGTAGTCCTCCTTGATGGGGCGCAGCGCCTTCTCCAGCGACCGCTCGCGGCCGATCTTGGTGGACATGGCGATCTCGGCCCCGGCCAGGTCGATCGACGCGCACGCCACGTCGACCTCGCGCTTGCGGATGACCTCGCGGATCGACATGTCGTGGACGAGCACGTCGTACATCGACACGTCGAGCGAGTCGGGGTCGATGCCCTGGCTCATGGTGAGGTTGCCCTGCGGATCGAGGTCGATGCACAGCGCCCGGTGGCCGCTCTCCACGAACGCGGCAGCCAGGTTCAGGGTCGTGGTGGTCTTGGCGACCCCACCCTTCTGATTGGTGAAGGCGATGACCTTGGCCTCTGACGTCACTTGCGCCTCCGACGGCTCGGCCTAGATGTGGCTGGCTTGGGCATTACGCATTGCCTATTCGCATAAGCGCGGTGAAGTCCTTCCGGGCGACGGGTAGTCCGGGGTAGTCCGGGCGGATCGTGCGCGCGTAGGGTCTCCACGATGAGCGGCGTGCTCGAACACAGGCTGGTCTATGTGACCGGCAAGGGCGGCGTGGGCAAGACCACCGTGGCGGCCGCCATGGGTCTGGCCGGGGCCCGCGCCGGCCGGCGCACCGTCGTGTGCGAGGTGGCCGAGCAGGAACGGATCACCGGCATCTTCGGCAGTGCCCCCGCCGGGTTCTCCGAGACCGCGGTGACCGAGAACCTGTCCGCATTCTCCATCAACCCCGAATCCGCGAAGGAGGAGTGGCTGCGCGACCAGCTGCGGTCCGGCCGGCTGGCCGGGATGCTCAACAACTCGAGGATCTTCCAGTACCTGACCGCCGCCGCCCCCGGCCTCGACGAGCTGGTGACCCTGGGAAAGATCTGGGAGCTGGCCCAGCTGCAGCGGCGCAGGAAGGCAGACCGGCCCTACGACCTGACGATCGTCGATGCCCCGGCCACCGGCCACGGCGTGGCGATGCTGCGCTCGCCGCGCACCTATGCCGACATCGCCAAGGTCGGCCCGATCCGCAAGCACGCCGACCTGATCGGCTCGTTCGTGACCGATCCGGCCACCACGGCCGTCGTGGCCGTCGCATTGGCCGAGGAGATGCCGGTCAACGAGACGATCGAGCTGCAGGAGCGCCTGGCCGGGGAGCTGGACGTCCAGCTGGCCGCTGTGCTGGTCAACGCGGTCCTGCCCGAGCGCTTCGACAGCGCGGAGGCCGAGCAGCTCACCCGGGTCGGCGCCGACGGCGAGGCAGGCGGGCGGGCATCCCGGGAAGCCGTGGCCACCGCACTGGCCTCCTACGACCGCGCCAAGCGCCAGCGCGCGCAGGTCGGGCGGCTGCGCCGCGGCGTGGACGCCCCGGTGCTGACCCTTCCCTTCATCCTCTCCCCCGAGGTCGGCCGCGAGGGGCTCGACCTGCTGGCGACCGAGATCGGGCGCAAGCTGTGAGCACCCCGCCACGGGGCACAGGCGGCGTCGAGGAGCTGATCCGGCGCAAGCGGGTGGTCATATGCGCCGGCTCGGGCGGAGTGGGCAAGACCACCACCTCGGCCGCGATCGCCGCGGGCATGGCCGAGCGTGGATGCAAGACCGCCGTGCTCACGATCGACCCGGCCAAGCGCCTGGCCAACTCGCTGGGCCTGACCGAGCTGGGAAACGAGGAGGCGCGCGTGCAGCTGGACCCCCCAGACACCCCAAAGGGGGGCTCGGGCACCCCACAAGGGGGCACAGGCGAGCTGTGGGCCATGATGCTCGACGCCAAGCGCACCTTCGACGAGCTGGTGGACACCTACGCGCCCGACGAGCAGACGCGCGATGCCGTGCTGTCCAACCCGATCTACAAGCAGCTCTCCAACGCGGTGGCCGGCTCGCAGGAGTACATGGCCATGGAGAAGCTCCACGAGCTGCACATGGAGGGCC
>JBBJOH010000170.1:0-3861 GCA_037720995.1 Thermoleophilaceae bacterium | reverse complement strand
GGCCGGGGGTTCGCCGCTCGAAGCCGAGGCCGTCACGCAGATGGCGTCGAACGGCGCGCGGTCGGGCACGCCCAGGGACCCGTCGCCGACCCGCAGCTCCACGTTGCGCACCTCGGAGGCCTCCAGCGCCCGCGCCGCCGCCTCGGAGAGGGGACGGTGGCGCTCCACGCTGACCACGTGCGCGGCACAGCGGGCGAGCACCGCGGCCGCGTAGCCCGAGCCCGTGCCCACCTCGAGCACGCGCTCGGGCCCCGTGAGACCCATCAGCTCGATCATCCGGGCCACGATCCAGGGTTGCGAGATGGTCTGGTCCTCCGCGATCGGCAGGGCGCCGTCGCGGTAGGCCCGGTCGCGCAGGGACTCGGGCACGAAGCGCTCCCGCTTCACCGTCCCCATGGCGGCCAGCACGCGCTCGTCGCGGATCCCCCGGCGTCGCAGCTGGCGCTCGACCATCCGGGAGCGCCGCAGCGCCAGCTCTGTGTCAGTGGATGTAGTTTCGGAGCCGCTCGGGCTCATGCACGGTGACCTTCCCGCGTCCGAGGCGCACCACACCCTCGCGCTCGAGGCTGGCCAAGAAGCGGCTGGCGCTCTCGCGCGAGGTGCCGGCCAGCTGGGCGATCTCGGCCTGGGTGGCGCGCACCAGGACCTCCTGGTCCGCGGCGCCCTCGGCCTGGCGCGCCCCGACCTGGCCCAGCAACGCGCCGGCCACCCGGCCCGACACCGTCTGGAAGGACTGCTGGAGCAGTCGTTCGTTGGCCGTGCGCAGGCGGTTGGTGATGTCCTGGAGCATCTTGAAGGCAATCTCCGGATCGGAACGCATCACCCGCTGCACGTCGCCGCTCAACAGGGCCACCACCGCGGTCGGCTCCAGCGCCTCGGCGGTGGCCGACCTGATCTCTTCGCCGAACATGGCCAGCTCGCCGAAGAACGCTCCGGCGCGAAACTCGGCCAGGGTGATCGAGCGCCCGGAGCCGCTGCCGTGCTCGCGGCGAATGATCACCGCGCCGCTGCGCACCACGTAGCTGGTGTCGCCGCGGTCGCCCTCGCGAAAGAGGATCTCGCCGCGGTCGAAGGTACGCGGCACGGCCACGCTGGCGATCTGGGCGAGCTCGCGCTCCTCGAGGTCGGCGAACACTCCCACGCTGGCGAGGAGAGCCGCCGTGTCCTCCCCTGGCTGCATCGCTGGAGCATAGGATGCCTTCGACGAAACGGGATGCCCTCGACGAAACGGGCATCCATGCCCGTTTTGTAAACCGGATGCCTTCGACAAAACGGGCATCCATGCCCGTTTTGTAAACGGCCCCGTTCGTGGCTGCGCGGTTCGATGTCACCGCCCGGCGCGATCCGCTCGAGCGCCTGTCAAGATGCGCGCGATGCGACGCTTGCTGCTCTTCATGGTCCTCGGGGCCGCCCTGATCCCTGCGGGCACCGCCCAGGGGGCTTCGACCAAGTTCCTGTGGGCGACGATCAACAGGTGCGACGACGCGGGGAGCTCCATCGGGATGCGGGCCAGCATGCCCGGCAACGGAACCAGCCAGCGCATGTACATGCGCTTCTCGGCCCAGTTCCGCAACTCCGCCGGCCGGTTCGTGGAGACCGGATCGAGCTCGCGGTTCATCCGGGTGGGCACGGCGCGGCGGCGGTCCGTGCAGTCGGGCTACGACTTCGACTTCCTCCCCCCGCCGGTCAACCAGAACTACGTCTTCCGAGGCACCGTGAACTTCCGCTGGACGGCCAAGAAGGGCAAGCGCTGGCGCGTGGTGCGCACCGCCACGAGGACCACCAGGCCCGACATCGAGGGCGTGCAGGGCGGCTCCCCACGGGGCCGTTCGGACGCCGATTGCCTCATCCAGCGCTGAACAGCCGCGGGTCGTTGGTGATGACGGCGTCCACGCCCAGGCGCTCGAGATGCTCGATCTCGGCCTCGTCGTCCACGGTCCACACGTAGACCTGGCCCCCGGCGGCGTGCACCTCGGCCACCAGCCGCCGGCTCATCAGCAGGCGGTGGACCATCAGAGCCTCACATTCGCCCTTTCTGATCGCCCGCGCGGCCTGTGAGGGCAGCCCGGCGCGGATCCAGGCGATCGCCCCGTAGGCGAAAGCCATCCACAGCCGGCTCTGGGTGTAGTCGCGCCGTGCTCGGGGCACCGACCATCCCCGGCGGATGCCGGGAGCCAGCTCCCCGACGATCCGCAGGCTCTCCGGGTAGGTGGAGCTGATCAGGGACCGCTCGGCCAGGCCGCGCTCGAGCAGCGCCTCGACCACCTCGCGTTCGTAGCCCGGCAGCTTTAGGTCCACGTCGAGCTCCACGTCGGCGTAGACCTCGCCGGCCAAATGGTCGAGGCCCTCGACCAGCGTCAGCGGCTCACGCCCGGCGGCGTCCTGGTAGTCGTGGGCCAGCACGAGCCGGCCGCCCGAGAGGGGCAGCACGTCGAACTCGATCATGTCCACCCGGCAGTCGAGGGCGGCCTGGAAGCTCGCCGCGGTGTTGCCCGGCGCGACGTGGTCGGCGCCCTTGTGCCCTACGCGAATGAGGGTCTTGGCCATCTGGCGAAGCCTAGGGACGCTTCCCTGCCGGACCGGCCAGGGCTCAGGAGAGCGCCGCGTCGCGCCGGCGGCGACGCACGGTCCGGGCCACCGCCCACGCCAGGGTGGCCAGCAGGCCCAGCGGCAGCAGCACGCCCAGCGCGCGCACCAGCAGCTCCACCGAGGCGGTGAGCGAGCCCAGTGCGTCACGCAACGCGCCGCCGATCCCGTCTCCGGAGCCGGCCGGCGCGCCCGCCGAGCCCCGGCGCGCCTCCAGCGTGACGGTGACCCGGGCGTAGTCGGTGCCGGCCCGCAGCGCCTTGAGCTGCCCGTTCAGTCCCGAGATCCGGCGAGAGCTGATGTCCAGCCGGCGGCGAAAGGCGTCGGCCTGGGAGGCCGAGCCCGCGCGCTCCAGGCGGCGCAGCAGCCCCCGGCGCTCGGCGCGGGCGCCCTGGAGCTGGTCGCCCAGCGACACATAGCGGACGGTCACGTCTTCTCCCGACTGGCTGCGCGAGCGAACCGTGCCCAGGCGCGCGAGATCGCGCAGGGCGGGCCGCAGGTCGCCCGCGGGCACGCGCAGCTCGAAGGCGCCCCCAGGCGAGGGCTCGTCGCCGGTGGACAGCGACGAGCTGAGCACGAAGCCGTCGTAGCGGTCGGCGATCCCGGTGACGTCGTCCCCCAACCGCTCGAGGCGATTCGCCGGAGCGGCCAGGGTGAGCCGGGCCGAGCGCTCGATGCGACGCTCGCGCCGGGCCGGATCGAAGCCGGGCTGGGGTGCGCTTGGGGAGGGGAGCGATTCGCTCGGGGGGGCGAGGAGCTTCTTGCTCTGAGGGGCGGCGCGGCCGGTGCTCTCGGCGTCCGATGAGCGTGGGCCGTCGGCGCTTTGCACGCCGCTCTGCTCGTCGCCGCGCTGCAGCGAGACGGCCACGACCACCGCCACAACCACGGCGGCAGCCACTCCCAGGGCGGGCGCCAGCCGCTTCGGCAGCCGCCTCGGCAACCATGCCGAGGGGCGCAGCGCAGCAGGGCGGAGGCCGGAACGCTTTGCCTCCGCGCGGTGCCGCGGGCCCGCCTGGGCCACCCCCCTGCCCAGCGTGCGCTCGAACTAGGGGGCGGCCCGGGGGGGCGCGGCGGCCCGCGCCAGCGCCAGCGCGCGCCACGCGCGCTCGTCGGCGTCACCGCCGCCGGCGGCGTCGGGCCCAAGGTCGGCGTCGGGGCCGGGGCCGGCAGCGCCGGCGCCGGGCGCGTCGGGGCCGGCGTGGTCCGCGGCGCCGGCGGACCCGGACGCCAGCGCCTCGTCCACCACGGCGAGCTCGCGCTCGATCAGCGCGCTGT
>JBBJOH010000169.1:0-3862 GCA_037720995.1 Thermoleophilaceae bacterium | reverse complement strand
GAGAAGATGCTCGACCAGGCTGAGCGACAGCGGCTGTGCGACCTCGACCAGGTGCAGGCCGCCTTGAGCCGAAATGCCGGCCAGCGAGGCGCCGGCGTCCTGCGTGCCGCGCTGACCGAGCGCCTCGAGGGCACGGCCGACACGCGCAGCCCACTCGAGGAGCTCTTCTGGGGCCTGTGCCTCCGCGAGGGGCTTCCTCGACCTCGGGTCAACGTGGTAGTGCACGGCCTCACGGTCGACTTCCACTGGCCGGCGCACGGCGTGGCGGTGGAGACCGATGGCTGGGACTCGCACCGCACGCCCGAGCGACTCCAGCAGGACGTGCGTCGAAACAACCGCCTCGCCCTCGCGGGCGTTTTTCTGCTGCGGTTCACCTACTCCGATGTGACCCGTCAGGCCAAGGGCACGACGGCCCAGGTGAGATCGGCGCTCCGCGATCGCGGTCCAGGGGTCTGAGGAGTCGACGCTTCCCCGGCCGCAGCAGCCTTGACGGCACCGAGCGACGACTCGTTCGCCTATGTGACTGTGGAATCGTCGTTCAGCGATCCGGATACGGTTTGGGGACTGTCTTCGAGCGGGAGTTTCAATGGCCACGCAGGTAACCGAGAAGGAAGCGCGCCAGGTCGCGGAGGACGCGCGCGAGCAGGATTGGAAGCTGCCCAGCTTCGGCAAGGGCCTGTTCATGGGCGACTACCGCCTGGACCTGATCCATCCCCAGCCCAAGCTCGACGCGGAGAAGGTGGAGAAGGGCGAGCGCTTCCTGGCCACCCTGCGCACGTTCCTGCAGGAGAAGGTGGACCCGCTGCAGATCGAGCGCGACGCCAGGATCCCCGACGACGTGCTGGACGGCCTCAAGGAGATGGGCGCCCTGGGCATGAAGGTGCCCGAGGAGTACGGCGGGCTGGGCCTGTCGCAGGTGCACTACAACCAGGCGCTGATGGTGGCGGGGGTGTGGCACGCGTCGCTGTCGACGCTGCTCTCGGCCCACCAGTCGATCGGCGTGGCCGAGCCGTTGATGCTGTTCGGCTCGGAGGCCCAGAAGCGCGAATGGCTGCCCAAGGTGGCCTCCGACCACGTGTCGGCGTTCCTGCTCACCGAGCCCGACGTAGGCTCGGACCCCGCCCGGATGGGCGCCACGGCCACTCCCACCGAGGACGGCAAGGGCTACACCATCACCGGTCAGAAGCTGTGGGCCACCAACGGCGCGATCGCCGACGTCGTGGTGATCATGGCCAAGGTGCCGAAGTCCGAGCGCTCCAAGGGCGGCATCAGCGCCTTCGTGCTGCCCTGTGACTCCGAGGGCGTGACGGTGCTGCACCGCAACGCTTTCATGGGTCTGCGGGGGATCGAGAACTCCGTCACGGGCCTGGAGGATGTGTACGTGCCCGCCGAGAACCGGATCGGCAAGGAGGGCGACGGGCTCAAGGTGGCGCTGACCACGCTGAACACCGGGCGCCTGGCACTCCCGGCCATCTGCCTGGGTGTGGCCAAGTGGGGTACCAAGGTGGCGCGCGAGTTCGCCTCCGAGCGCGTCCAGTGGGGCCAGCCGGTGGGCAGGCACGACGCGGTGGCGCAGAAGATCGCCTTCATCGCCGGCACCGCCTTCGGCCTGGAGGCCATGCTCGACGTCTGCTCGCGCCTGGCCGAGGACAAGAAGAACGACTTCCGCATCGAAGCGGCGATCGCCAAGCTGTACGCCTCCGAGCTGGGCTGGCAGGTCACCGACGAGCTGATGCAGATCCGCGGCGGCCGCGGCTACGAGACCGCCGAGTCGCTGAAGGCCCGCGGGGAGAAGGCGGTCCCGGTCGAGCAGGTGATGCGCGACATGCGCATCAACCGCATCTTCGAGGGCTCCACGGAGATAATGCACCTGCTGATCGCCCGCGAAGCAGTCGACCGGCATCTCCAGGTGGCCGGCGACATCCTCGATCCCGACACCGAGATCAAGGACAAGGCCCGCTCGGCGGTCGCCGCCGGCGCCTTCTACGGCAAGTGGCTGCCCCAGCTCGCCGTGGGCAAGGGCCGGGATCCGCGCTCCTTCGATGAGTTCGGCGATCTGGCCAAACACCTCCGCTTCGCCGAGCGCAGCTCGCGCAAGCTGGCCCGCTCGACCTTCTACGGCATGAGCCGCTGGCAAGCGGCGCTGGAGAAGCGGCAGGCCTGGCTGGGCCGGATCGTGGACATCGGCGCGGAGCTGTTCTCCATCTCCTCAGCCGTGGTCTACGCCAACACGCTGGCCCAGGAGCAGCCCGGGCGGGCCGAGGAGGCCCGCGAGCTGGCGGACCTGTTCTGCATCCAGGCGCGGCGGCGGGCCGACAACCTCTTCCGCGACCTGTGGCACAACGACGACGACGAGAACCACGCAGCCGCGCTGAAGGTCCTCGACGGGCGCTACAGGCTGATCGAGGAGGGCATCATCGACCCCTCGGGCGACGGGCCGATGATCGCCGATCCGGAGGAGGGCGAGGCGGTCGGGGCCGGGGCCTCGTAGGGCGCGTTAAAGGGAAGATCGCGACGACGGTGGTGGCTGGAGCCACCACAATCGTTCACACGATGCACTGGATCGTCGACGCCATGAACGTGATCGGGACCCGTCCCGACGGGTGGTGGCGCGACCGCGATGCGGCCATGGCGCGGCTGGTCGACCGGCTGGAGCGCTTCTCGGCCGAGACCGGCGACGACGTGACCGTGGTGTTCGAGCGAAAGCCGCGGCCGGCACTGCGTTCGACGGTGATCGAGATCGCGCACGCCGCCAAGCGGGGCCCCGACGCAGCCGACTACGAGATCGTGAAGATCGTGGAGGCCCACGCCGCGCCCCGGACGCTGCAGGTGGTGACCTCCGACCGCTGGCTGGGCGATCGCGTCAGCGCGGCGGGCGCCTCGGTATTCCCGTCCTCGTCCTTTCGGGATCGGATCGAGTGAAGACCTCGCTGCTGGCGCTCCGCGCCGCTGGCGCTACAGCCCCAGCTCGGACCCGTAGTGGTCCTTGTACTGCCCGCGCCGCTCCTTGACGTCGCGCACATAGTCGCGTGTCTCCTTGAACGGCACGTCGGCATCGGGGTCGAAGGAGTCCACGCCGCCCGCCCGGCGGATCCACGCGCTCACGTTGGTCTCGCCCGCGTTGTAGGCAGCCACGGCCAGCGTGGCGTCGCCGTCGTAGCGGCGAAGCAGGTAGCGCAGGTAGTAGGCGCCGTAGGAGATGTTCACCTGCGGCGTGGCCAGATCCTTCTGGGTGAACGCCGAGCCCCCGGAGTCGCGCGCGATGAAGCGCGCGGTCTGCGGTGTGATCTGCATCAGGCCGCGCGCCCCGGCATGGGAGGTCTGGTCGCGAAAGCGCGACTCCTCGTAGATCACCGCGGCGACCAGCGCGGGATCGAGGCCCTTCGCCGCGGCCTGCTGGCGGATGATGTCCTCGTGGCGCAGGGGAAGGGTGAGCTCCTGGACGCTCTCGCCCAGCGGACCCAGTCCGGCGATGCCGGCGGCGGCGAAGCCGCCCACCATGGCCGCCACGACGATTGCCAGGATGCGTCGCCGCCTGTGCAGGGCGCTTCGCCGCCGCGAGACGCGGCGCCGAGGGGCCGCCGTGCGCGACCGGGCGCGTGTCGTAGATGCCTGTGCCACTTGGCTACTCCTTCCCGATGCCGGCCCCGATGGTGGCAAGAACCCGGGACAACTCTGCCTGCAACTCCTCTCGGGTGCCATCGTTGCGCACCGTGAAGTCCGCTCGCTGCGACTTCTCCTCCTGGGTCAGCTGCCTTCCCGTGCGGCCATCGACCTCCTGGTGGCCGCGCAATCCGGCGCGCTCGGAGCGTACGCCCTCCTCGGTCATGATCGCGATGGTGTGGTCGTAGGCCGCCTCCAT
>JBBJOH010000168.1:0-3926 GCA_037720995.1 Thermoleophilaceae bacterium | reverse complement strand
GCTTCGGCTTCCTCTTCGAGCTGCTCGACGACTACTACCCGGCCCCCAACGCGGCCTTCTTCTTGTGTGACCAGAACGCCAAGCTGATCGGCGCCGGGCGGGGCGCCCGCGAGCTCACCGGCCTGGGCGACCTCGACGTGATCGGCCGGCCGGTGAACGAGGTGCTCGGGCTCCACTTCGACAACGGCGACGACCACATCGCCACCGCCCTGGAATGGGGCGTTAGGGTGCTCGACAAGGCGGTCACCGTGCACGCGGAGGGAGATCGGCCCGAACCGGCGAAGGCGGACATATTCCCCGCCTACGATGATGACGGCGGGCTGCTGCTCGTCCTCACGCCGCGCTAGCCCGGCCCGCTCCGCGTCCCCGCCGACATGACCTCCCGCAAACGCAACCTCTCGATCATCGCGCTCGTGGCGCTGCTGCTCGTGGGCGCGGCAGCCATCATCGCGGTCAAGCCGACCGTGCTGGGCCTCGACCTGCGCGGGGGAGTCGAGCTGGTGTACGAGGGTCGCGGGACGCCGAAGGCCCCCAAGGTCACCGACCAGTCGATCAACGACGCGATCGAGACGATCCGAAAGCGCACCGACGCCCTCGGCGTGTCCGAGCCCGAGATCCAGCGCGCCGGCTCCAACCAGATCTCGATCGGCCTGCCCAACGTCTCCAACGCCGATCGCGCGATCGAGCAGGTCGGCACCACCGCCCAGCTGCAGTTCTACGACTGGGAGCCCAACGTGCGCTCGCAGGGCGACCGTGGCGCCAACGCGCCCTTCAGCGGCTCGCGGGCCCTGTTCGACGCGGTCGAGCTGGGCTCGAAGTCGAAGCCCAAGGTCGAGGCCACCGACGTCCCCCCCGACGCGCCCGCTGGGCTGACCAGGGAGCAGGCGGACCGCCGCAACGACACCAGCCGCGCGAAGTACTACCTCTTCGGGCCCGACAAGAAGCTGATCTCGGGTCCCGACTCCAGCTGCCGCGAGCTGCTGCAGGACTTCGAGTCCGCGCGGGGGCCGCCGCGCAAGGCGGGTGCGGTGCCCAAGGACTCGGAGTGCAAGACCCAGCTGGGCACCATCCCGCCGGGCAACGCGAAGGCCAACGCCCAGGGCGAGCCGCCCTCGGGCGACTCGGGACCCCCGGCGGGCAGTCGCGTGCTCAAGGTGCCCCAGGGCATCGTGGTGGTCGAGGCCGAGCGCGGGCCCAAGCAGCCCGAGTCGGTCAAGCGCTACTACGTGCTCGAGGACGACTCCGAGCTGTCGGGCTCGGACATCAAGGACCCCGAGGTGAGCGGCGACACCAGCCGCGGCAATGCCGTGAGCATGCAGTTCACCAAGAGCGGGCAGCTGGCCTTTGCGCGTGCCACCAAGCGCGAGGCCCAGCGCGGGTCGGAGGTCCTGCTGCCGCCCGGCGCCACCCAGGAGCAGCGTGAGGCCGCCCAGCAGCGCTTCGCGATCACGCTGGACAACGAGATCGTGTCGCTGGCCACGATCGACTTTCGTGAGAACCCCGAGGGCATCGACGGCAGGACCGGTGCCGAGATCACCGGCCTGAACAGCCCGCAGGAGGCCCAGGACCTGGCCGAGCAGCTGCGCATCGGCGCCCTGCCGATCGAGCTGAAGCTGGTGTCCCAGACCACGGTCTCGGCCACGCTGGGCCAGCAGGCGCTGGACCAGGGCCTGCTGGCGGGCGGCGTGGGCCTGGGGCTGACCATCCTGTTCCTGCTGATCTTCTACCGAGTGCTCGGCGGCGTCGCCGCCGTGGCGCTGCTCATCTACGCGGTGCTGCTCTTCGCCCTGGTCAAGCTGATCCCGGTCACGCTCACGCTGCCGGGCATCGCCGGCCTGATCCTCACCCTGGGGGTGGCGGCCGACGCCAACGTCGTCATCTTCGAGCGCATCAAGGAGGAGGCGCGCCACGGGCGATCGATCCCGGCCGCCATATCCGCGGGCTACGCCAAGGCGCTGCGCACGATCGTGGACGCCAACGTGGTCACGATCGGCGTGGCCTTCATCCTCTTCACCCTCGCCACCGCGGGCATCAAGGGCTTCGCGTTCACGCTGGGAATCGGCACCATCATCTCCCTGTTCACCGCCGTGCTGGCCACCTCGGCCATCCTCGGGGCCATGGCCCGGACCCGGCTGATCGGGTCCCGCTTCGCGATCGGTGCGACCAAGGGCGAGGGGATCGGCTCGCACTTCAACTTCATCGGCTCGGCAAAGTGGTTCTTCTCCATGTCGGGCCTGATCCTGGTGGCCGGTGCGCTGGCCATCGCCGGGCTGGGGCTCAAGTTCGGCATCGACTTCGAGTCGGGCACGCGGATCAAGGCGCCGGTGGAGAAGGCCGCCTCGGTCGACCAGGTGCGCAGCACGCTCGCCCCGCTGGGCTTCCGCGACGCGAAGATCCAGAAGGTCACAGAGCCCGAGCTGGGCAAGAACGTGCTCCAGATCTCCACCCCGACGCTCGAGCCGGGGGAGGTCCAGGGTGTCCGCCGCGCGCTGGACGCCCGCTTCGGGGCGCCCCAGAGCACCTTCTCGGCGAACTCGATCGGGCCGACGTTCGGCTCTCAGATCGCCAAGACCGCGATCATCGCCGTCCTCGCGTCGCTGCTGCTGATCTCGATCTACATCGCGCTTCGGTTCGAGGCCAAGTTCGCGGTTCCCGTGCTGATCGCGCTGGCGCACGACATCTTCATCACCGCCGGCGTGTACGCCCTATTCGGCCGGGAGGTGACCACGTCGACCGTCGCGGCGCTGCTCACCATCTTGGGCTACTCGCTCTATGACACGATCATCGTGTTCGACCGGATACGCGAGAACGTGCCGCGAATGCCGCGGGCGACCTTCTCCCAGATCACGAACCGATCGATGTCCGAGGTCATCGTCCGGTCGCTGGTCACCAGCCTCTGCACGTTGCTGCCGGTCACGGCGCTGATGACCTTCGGCGGCGAGACCCTGCGCGACTTCGCCTTCGCACTGCTGGTGGGCGTGGCCTCGGGGGCGTACTCGTCGATCTTCATCGCCACTCCGGTGCTGACCCTGTGGAAGGAGCGCGAGCCCACCTACGTGCGCAGGCGTCGCAACGCGCTGGCCGAGCACGGCGGGAGGGTGCCCGCGTTCGCCTCCGGGGTCATCGGGGACGACGAGCCGGATGTCGATGGCGCCGGCGGCGAGGGCGCCGGGGGCGAGCGCGCCGGGGGCGAGCGCGCGCCCGCGCCGCGGGCCAAGCGCAGGACCAAGGAGCAGCCCGGGCGGACGGCCGGCGGGCCCCCGCAGCCCGCTGCGGCCGGACCCGACCCTGAGGCCGGACCCGACCCTGAGGCCGGGCCCGAGCCTGAGGCCGGGCCCGACCCTGCGGCAGAACCCGACCCAACCGCCGCACCCGAGCCCTCCGCGCCGGTCACCAAGGCGGTGGCCGACTCCGGGGAGCAGCCGTCCGATGAGGCCAAAGCCCGCCGCGCTCGCAACCGGGCCCGCAAGAAGCATGGGAGGCGCTAGGCGATGAGCATGGTCGTGTGGGTGATGATGGGCATCGCCATCTGGCACTTCGCGGTGTTCGTGCCCGACCGCTTCTGGGGCGGGATCGTGGGCGCGTTCTTGGCCGCCACCGTGGGCGCGGCGCTGTTCGGGTTCCTGGTCTCGGGCCTGCAGATCCCGGGTCGAGCCGACACCGACCTGCTTGCCGCGCTGGAGGCCATACCGGGTGCGGTGGCCGCGCTGGCCGCCTCGTGGGTCTACGGGTCGAAGACCGAGGGAGAGCACCGGCCCGACGTGCTGTAGGGCGGGCGTTCCGCCCTCCAGGACATGCCGCCGACGAGGTTACTGCAGACGCCCGCCCGTCACGACGGCCTGGTCCTCAGCGCACCGGCGGCGCGACGCGGCAGCCCGTGGCCGTGGCGAGTGCCTGGCAGACGCGCTCCATGCGCTCGGGACTCA
>JBBJOH010000167.1:0-3929 GCA_037720995.1 Thermoleophilaceae bacterium | reverse complement strand
CCGACCGCCACCACACCCGCCACCATTGTCTTGCCCCTGCTGATCACCCGGTCAGCCTAGACCGGTTGGGCGCCGGGCGCGACAGTGGCGATGCCTCAGCGGCGACGGCCACCCCTCCGACCGCCCTTTGCAGTCGACTCGCCCGCACCCAGTAGACGGCCGATGGCGCGGAAAGGCAGCATCACGATGTTGAGGATTGCGTGCAGGATCTTCATGTGTGGTCTGCCCTCTCGTTTGGGGTTGACGCCTCCTTCGGCGCGGATGCCCGCGGCGGGAGGGCGCGAAACGCGAGCGCCGAAAGCCGGGGCTCAGCTCGACTCGGCCTGCGCCCCGGACGGCCACGCGGTGCCGTCCTGCTCGCGACGCATCGCCTGGCTCGCGGCCAGCGCGATCACGCCCAGCACGACCAGCGCCAGCGGCGCTCCGGCCTTGACCGTGATCGAGTCGTCGCTTCCCGGCTGCGACAGCAGCCGGTAGGCCACCAGAAGGCCGGTGAGGATTGCCAGGATCGCCACCAGCGTGCTTGGAGAGACGGGGGGCTGCGACCTGCGTCCGGCGGCCCGCAGCCAGGCGGCTGCCACGGCGAGGATCACCGTCCCCAGCAATCCGATCAGGATGACCCGGTCGATCGCCCCAGGGGCCTGCCAGGCGTTCTTCTCCTGCGCCTCGGCGTCCTGCGCCGCGGTATCGCGCTGCAACCCCTCCGCGTCGCCTCCAGGACCACCGGTGTTGGGCTGCGACAGCTTCTCGACCTCGCGTGCCCGATCGCCGACCGTGGTGGAGTACCAGTCAAGCGCCATCACGAACAGCAGGCACAGAGCGGCGACCATCGTCACGGCGTCGGCTCGCAGCAGGCGTGTAAAGCTCAAGGCCGCGGAGCGGGGAGAGTCTCGATCTCGGGCGCTGCAGCCGCCGGCACACCGGTCGGGTCGGTCGGGTTGGCCGGAGCGCTCAGGCGCTCGTCGCGCATCGCGATCAGTGAGGTGGCGAGCACGCCCAGCACGCCAACCAGGCCCAGGTAGGCCCCCGTCGCCAGTTCAAGGCCCTCGCCGGGAGGCACGAGCACGCGAAAGACACAGACGATGGCGCAGGGGATGCTCACCAGCAACGTCAAGGTTTCGTAGGCGACCCCCGGCGACGGTGTGACCGCCCTCGCTACCACGGCCAGAGCCGCGATTGACGCGAGCGCGAGCAGGGCGAGCAGGACGTCGGTGACGGCGAAGGCATCCCAGCCGGAAATGTCTCCGTGCGGCGCATAGCCCGTGACCCCGCCCGGCTCGTGGCCAGAGCTGGGATCGGAGGGCCGGTACCAGGGCAGGAACAGCGAAACCAGCAGGGCAAGGCCCGCCGCCGCCATCGCCCATTCACCGATCCTCAGCCTGCGCGGGTCCATTACCCGGAGCCTAGCCCGAGCCTGACCCATCCGGCATCAGGAGGACGGCCGGTCTAATCGAGCGGCTTGAGCTCCAGCCGGTGGACGGCGGGGCCCTGCAGCACGCTGCCGTCGGGGGCGAACCGCGAGCCGTGGCAGGGGCAGTCCCAGGAGCGCTCGGCGGTGTTCCAGTTGACCTGGCACCCGAGGTGGGTGCAGCGGGTGGAGACGGCCACCAGCGAGCCGTCCTCGCGCCGGTGGCCCGCGACCTTCTGGCCCCGATGCTTGACGATGTCGCCCTCCCCGGGCTCGAGGCTCTCGATCGGTCGCTGACCGCGGTTGACCACGCGGTCGCGCACCATCCGAAAGCCGGCCTGGGCGTTCTCCTCCAGCAGCTTGGCGGCAGATGCGGCCGGCTTGAACCGGTTCGGGTCAAACAGCGGCGCCCACGCGTTCTCGCGAGCGCGGCAGAGGTCGGTGAGGATCATCGCCGCGGCCGTGCCGCCGGTCATGCCCCACTTGGCGAAGCCCGTGGCCATGAAGACCCGGTCCTCGCGGGGCGTGAGCGCTCCCACGTAGGGCACGCCGTCCACGGTGGTGTTGTCCTGGGCCGACCAGCGGTACTCGACCGACTCCACCGCCCAGTGCTCCCGGGCGAACTGCTCCAGCGCCTCGTAGCGCCGGCGGGTGTCGCCGCCCGTGCCCGTCTTGTGACCCTCACCGCCGACGAGCAGCAGCTCCTCCCCCTCCACCGGCACCGACCGGATCGAGCGGGTGGGCGAGTCGGCGCCGATGAACATCCCCTGGGGCGGGTCGCCCTGGATGCGGCACAGGATGGCGTAGGAGCGTTCGGGATGAACTCGCGCGAAGGCGAGCGAGCGGTCGAGGAAGGGGTAGTGGGTGGCCACCACCACACGCTCGGCCTTGACCCGGCCGCCGGGCGTCTTGACCAGGCAGTCCTCGTCGGTGTCGACCTCCACCGCACGCGAATGCTCGTAGACCCTCCCCCCGCGGGCGGTGAACTGCTCGAGCAGGCCCAGGAGGTACTTGCGCACGTGGAACTCGGCCTGGTCGTCGAAGCGCACGGCCGCGCCCACCGGGTAGGGCAGCGGGACATCCTCGTCCAGGGAGGCGGGCAGGCCCGCCTCCTTCGCGGCCAGCGCTTCGTCTTCGGCCTGGCTCGCCGGGGAGTCCGGGGAGACGTACGCCCAGGAGGACCGGCGGCGGAAGTCGCAGTCGATCTCGTCCTCGCGCACCCGGCGGGCGATCCACTCGAGCGCGGCCTGGTTGGCCTGGCCGTAGGTGCGGGCGCCGTCGGCGCCGAACTTCCCCCGCAGGTCGGCGTAGATCATCCCGTGCTGTGAGGAGACCTTGGCGGTGGTCAGGCCGGTCACGCCGTGGCCGATCCGACCGGCCTCCACCAGCACGACGCCGGCCCCGCTCTCCTGGAGCATCAGCGCGGTGGTCACCCCGACGATGCCGCCGCCGAGCACGGCCACGTCGGCCACCGCCTCTCCCTCCAGCCGGCCGTACCCGGGCTGGGCCGGGCCCGTGTCCAGCCACACCGACGTCTCGCGAGCCGTTCTCACGCTCATGCGGCGGACTCCTGGCGCTCGACCTGCAGGAGCGCCAGCTCCTCCAGGCGCATCAGCGACTCGGCGTTGCGGGCGATCGTGAACACGTGGGTGAGCGGGTTCAGGGTGAGGGCCGCGAACGCACTGTCGGGGTTCTCGGTCATCCGCACCACGGTCCCGCCGGCCTGCGGCCTGGGGATCATGCGCATCGTCACGGCTGCGGTGCCGGCCGGCCGGCCCTTGGCGCGGAGCTTGAGCAGCCTCGGGGGCTCGACCTCGACCGCCTCGGTGTGATCGGCGACCTTGAGGGGCCCAACGCCCACCGTGTGGTGGAACTTCGACCCCTGCGCGGGCCACCCGGGCTCCGCGTCGCGAATCGCCTTGGAGCCGACGACCCAGTAGCCGTAGCTCGCCGGATCGGCCAGCACTTCCCAGATGGCCTCGGGCGGCACGGGCATGAACCTCTCGTTCGTGGCCACGGGGAGCCGTCCTACCCGTGAACGCCGGAGGAAAACGAAACGCTGTGAGCAGATGGGGTCGAGGGCATCGGAGCGGGTACGCACGCCGGGTTACCGGAGATCCCGGCGCGGTTTCCTACTACCCGGGCTCCGCTCCGCGCAACCGGCTTCGACGCGCCCGAGCCGCGCGCAACGTGTTCTCCAGCAGCATCGCCCGGGTCATCGGGCCCACCCCCCCGGGTACCGGCGTAATCGCCGCGGCCACCTCGCGCACGGCATCGAAGTCGACGTCGCCGGTCAGCCCCTCGTCGGTGCGGTTGGTGCCCACGTCGATCACCACGGCACCGGGCTTGACCATGCCGGCGGTGATCAGGTCGCGCCGCCCGGCGGCGGCCACCAGCACGTCGGCGCGAAGGCATTCGGCGCGCAGGTCGCGGGTGCGCGAGTGGCACTGGGTCACCGTGGCGTCGGCGGCCAGCAGGAGCGCGGCCAGCGGCTTGCCCACCAGCTGGGAGCGTCCCACCA
>JBBJOH010000166.1:0-3948 GCA_037720995.1 Thermoleophilaceae bacterium | reverse complement strand
CCCAGGCGCAAAGAGCGAGGCCGCGAGGTGTGAGGCCCGCCGCGCAGCCGTCCAGGCCCCGGTCTGGGCAGGCGCGCTCCTCGAGCGCCGGGACCGTGTCTCGTTTTCGTCCCGGAGGTTCAAGATCACCCGTGTTGTGGGTATGAGGCAGCGCATGGTCGCCCGACGACTCCTCACCCTTGCCCTGGCAGCGGCGCTCACGCTGGCCCTGACCGCAACCGCAACCGCAACCGCGACCGCGCAGCCGCCCACGGCCACCGAAGCCAAGCACGCGCTGGAGGCCGTCGGCAGCGGGAGTCACGCCTCCTCCGGCGCGGTCGCCGCCCGCGTCCACAGGTGCCGCAACAAGGTCGGACCCACGATCACCATCACCTCCACGCGGAACATGCTCTGCCGGTCTGCCGCGAGGGTGATGCGCGCCCACAACCGTCCGATCTCGACCAGCTTCAAGACCAGCGGCTACCGCTGCCGCAGGATCTCGGGGGAAGCACGGGCCGGCACGTGGCGGTGCCTGAAGTCCAACCGCGGCTTTCGCTTCGCCTTCGGCGACTGAGCGCAGGCAGGGCGGCTCTTCCTAGGCCAGCGCCCCCTCGATCTCGGTGCGCGCCTGCTCGGTGTCGTGAAACTGGACGGCGGTCATGCCCAGCTCTCGCGCGGTGTCGCAGTTGAGCTCCATGTCGTCCACGAACAGGCACTCGGCCGCGGAGACGCCCCCGAGGCGCTCCAGAGTCAGCTCGTAGATCGGCCGCTCGGGCTTTCGCATGCCCACGAAGCCGGAGTCGACCACCACCTCGAAGATCTCGTCCAGCTCGGGCAGCATCGGCCGCCACCGCGGCTCCCACTCGCGAACGTTGTTGGTCAGCAGGGCCATCCGCAGTCCCCGGCCGCGCAGCGAGCGCATCAGCTCGATCATCTCCGGGTTGCGCTCCAGGTGGCGCCACCAGACGTCGAACATGCCGTCCAGGCGCAGCTCATCGCCCAGCTCGGCCTGCAACCGAGCCAGGAAGTCATCCTCGCTGATCGCTCCCTTCTCGAGCATGAACAGCGGGTGCTCGCCCTGCTTCTCGGCGGCCGCGGCCATCGCGGCTCCCAGGTCCTCCAGCGGCACGCCCGACTCCTTCGACCACGCGGCGAAGGCGTTGCCCAGCGGCGTGGTCAGCACCCCGCCGAAGTCGCAGACGACCGCGCGGATCACGCCGGCTCAGGGTCGCTGCGCAGCCACAGCTCGTACGCGCCCGCACCCTCGTGGTCCTCCAGGCGCCAGCGAAAGACCGCGACGTTCACGGCCAGGCCCTCCATCGCCAGGGAGGTCCCGGCCGCCACGGTGCCCGATCCCCGCCGCGGTACGTCCTCGTCCGGGCTCCACAGCTCGAGTCCCGCGCTGCGCTGGTGACCCTCGCCGTCGTAGACGGTGGACAGGCGGGTCTCGGAGAGCTCCGCCGGCTCGCCGTCGGACAGCAGCCACGCGGACACCTCGTCGCTGCCGTGGCCCACCGCCCCCCGCGGCCGTCGCACGATGGCCAGGAAGGCGTTGTCGCGGTTAAACAGGGCCGACACGCTGCGCAGCGCGTCCAGCTCCTCCCACTCGGGGGCCCGGACGGTCTCCGAGAGGGTGCCCAGGCACTTGACCCTGCGCCCGCCGATGCGGCCGCTGACCGCGCACACGTTCACGTTCACCGAGTCCAGCGCGGCGGGCTCGGACAGGGGCTCGAGCTTGACCGAGAAGTCCTCCCCGAGCTCGGCCTCCCAGCCCTTGCGGGTCGGCTCGATGCGCGGGCCCTCGGCCCGGACCTCGGTGGACGCGCCGTCAAAGAGCAGGGTGGCGCCCGACCGGGCGCTCACGTTCACGCCGTGCTCGGAATCGAACAGCGCCACCGAGAGCGCCGGGGCGCTCACCGCTCGAGCCGCGGCGCGTCGGCGGGCGGATACTCGTGGGCCGTCCCCTCCACGTCGGCTCCCGGGCGGGGCGCCGGGCCGCCGCCGCGTACCACTACCCGGGCCATCATCATCCGCGCGAACCAGCGACCCGTGGCCCGGACCACGATCGCGCGCGTGGGCGGGATCAGCAGAGCCAGGCCGATGATGTCGGTCAGAAAGCCCGGCGTGATCAAAAACGCGCCGCCGAAGATCACGGCCACGCCGTCCTGGACCTCCCGGTGGGGCATGCGCCCGGCGGCCGTAGCCTCGTTGAAGCGTCGCCAGGCGACCCGGCCCTGGGAGCGCAGCAACATGCTGCCCAGCACCGAGTCCGCGGCCAGCAGCCCGAGCGTCCACCAGATGCCGATGGCGTCCCCCACGAGGTAGATCACGTACAGCTCCGCGATCGGGACGACGATGAAGACGAGCAGGAGGCCCAGGGCCGGCATCGGCTTCAGACTAACTATCCTTGGGCCAATGCCCGAGGCACCGACAGTCGACGACGTGCAGGAAGCCCTCGAGAACGTGATCGATCCCGAGCTCGGGCTCGACTTCGTGGAGCTGGGCCTGGTCTACGACATCGCGGTCGAGGGTCAGGAGGTCTTCATCACCTTCACCCTCACGTCGCCCGGGTGCCCGATCGGGCCGCAGGTATCGGAGCAGATGGAGGAGTTCGTGGGCGACCTGGAGGGCGTCTCGGCCGTCCACCCCAAGATGGTCTTCACGCCGGCCTGGACGCCCGACCTGATGTCCGAGGACGCGAAGTTCGCGCTCGGGTACTAGCCGGCCGCGCGGCCGGCCCTCAGCCGACCTCGCGCAGCCTGCCGGTCTCGACCTCGTAGACGAAGCCCCTGATCGCGTCCTTCTTGGGCACGAAGGGGCTGTCCTTGATCCTGCGAATGGCGCTGCGCACGTCCTCCTCGAGGTCCGCGAAGGCCCCCGGCTCCCAGTCCGGGCGCTGACCGGTCGACTCCTCGATCTGGTCCTTGAACTGGTCGTCGGTGAAGCTGAGCATCCCGCAGTCGGTGTGGTGGATGAGGACGATCTCCTCGGTGCCCAGCAGGGTCTGGGATATCGACAGGGAGCGGATCTCCTGGTCGGTGACCAGCCCGCCGGCGTTGCGGATCACGTGGGCGTCTCCCTCCTCCAGGCCGAGCAGGCGGGTGGGTACCAGCCGCGCGTCCATGCACGCCACCACCGCCACCTTCTTGGCCGGCGGGATCGGCAGATCGCCCTTGTCGAAGTTCGCCGCGTAGTCCTTGTTGTTCTCCACCAGCTCGTCGGTGACGCTCACGAGGGTCCTCTCTTCGGGTGTCTGAGTCCGAATAGTACGTAAGTCCAATCGACAATAGGCCCTTTAGTGTCGTCAGCGATTCCCTCCCGCCTGTCCTACATCACCCGTTCGTTCCCCGAGGACCCGGCGCTCGACACCGCGGTGTCCCGGGCCCTGATGCTGCGGGTGGCGGCGGGAAAGCGTCCCGAGGCGCTGCGCATCAGCTTGCCCGGGGCGATCGTGGCCTTCGGCAAGCGCGACGTGGTCAGCCCGGGGTACGCCGGGGCGGTCCGCGCGGCCCGCGAGGGGGGCTTCGAGGCCATCGAGCGGCTGGCCGGCGGACGCGCGGCGGTGTTCACCGACCAGACCGTCTCCTTCGCCCACGCGATCGCCGACCCGGATCCCCGGTCGCGCGTGTTCGAGCGCTTCGACTCCACTGCCGCGCTGATCGCGCGGGCGCTGGCGCGGCTGGGCGTGGACGCCCGGGTCGGTGAGGTCGAGGGCGAGTACTGCCCGGGCGAGCACAGCGTCAACGCCCGGGGCGAGCGCAAGCTGATGGGCGTGGGCCAGCGACTGGTGTCCGGAGGAGCCCACGTGGGCGGGGTGGTCGTGGTCGAGGGGGCCGGGCGGGTCAACTCGGTGCTCGTACCCGTCTACCGGGCGCTGGGGATCGACTGGCGCCCGGAGGTCACGGGCGCCGTGGCCGACGAGGTCCCCGGCGTGACGTGGGACGGCGTCGCCGGGGCCATTCGCGCCGA
>JBBJOH010000165.1:0-3950 GCA_037720995.1 Thermoleophilaceae bacterium | reverse complement strand
ACACCGAGCAGGAGAAGCTCGAGATCGCCAAGCGCTACCTCGTGCCGCGCCAGATCGAGCAGAACGGCCTGGGCAGGTCGAAGATCGAGTTCACCGACGCTGCCCTGGCAGAGATCGTGGAGCACTACACGCGCGAGGCGGGGGTGCGCAACCTGGAGCGCGAGGTCGGTGGGGTGTGCCGCAAGGTGGCGCGCGAGTACGCCGAGCAAAGGCGCCGCTCCAAGCGGACGGTCCGGCCCAAGACGGTGGTGGAGCTGCTGGGCAAGCGCCGCTTCCAGCCCGAGGCCGGCCGGCGCACCGGCGAGCCCGGCGTGGCCACCGGGCTGGCCTGGACCCCGGCGGGCGGGGATGTGCTGTTCGTCGAGGCTACGTCCTACCCCGGCGAGGGCAAGCTGACCATCACCGGCCAGCTGGGCGACGTGATGAAGGAGTCGGCTTCGGCCGCGCTCTCCTACATCCGCCACAACATCGCCTCGTTGGGTGACGAGGTGCCGCCGGACTGGTTTCGCAACAACGACGTGCACGTGCACGTGCCCGCGGGCGCCATCCCCAAGGACGGGCCCAGCGCGGGCATCACCATGGCCACCGCCCTGGCCTCGCTGGTCACCGGGCGACCGGTGCGCGCGGACACCGCCATGACGGGCGAGATCACCCTGACCGGCCAGGTGCTGCCGATCGGCGGGCTGAAGGAGAAGGCGCTGGCCGCGCAGCGGGCCGAGACCAAGCGGGTGATAGCACCCAAGCGCAACGAGCCCGACGCCGAGGAGTTCCCACCCCACCTGCTCAAGGGCATGGAGTTCTTGTTCGTGGAGAACGTGAACGAGGTCCTGGCGGCGGCGCTGGAGCCCGCGAAGAGCGCGGCTTCGCGGCCCCCCAAGCAGCCCGGCGAGCGTCGCCGGCGAAAGCCCGCCGGGCGCCCGCCCCGCGACCGCCTACCCGCCGCGGCCGACCCGGCGTGAGGGGAAGTTGCGGGTTGCGGATGATTGCCCGCCCGAGTCCGGGTAAGGTCCTCGTAGGCAAGCCGACCGAGGAGAGCTATGGCAGCTAAGAAGAAGGCCGCAAAGGCCGGTACCGGGGCGGTTGCGGCCGGTCAGGCCGCCCGCAACAACGATTACGTGCAGCGGCTGATCACCGATGAGTCCCTGCGCGACGACCTTCGCACCGCTTACCAGTCGGCGCGCAAGGCTTACGTCCGCATCAACGGCAAGGGCCCGCAGAAGGCCTTCGATGACAAGAAGGTGCAGAAGAGCCTCAAGGAGGCGGCGACTTCGCTCAAGAGCGCGTCGGACTCCCTGCGTTCCAAGCCCAAGCGCCGCAAGCGCAAGGGCGGCGGCCTGCTGCTCGTCGGTCTGGTTGGGGCCGGGCTCGCGCTCGGCCTGAGCGAGGGCCTGCGCAACAAGGTCCTGGACGCGCTCTTCGGCGCGGAAGAGGAGTTCGAGTACACCTCCTCGACCACGCCGAGCTCGCCGGCCTCCTCCGGCAGCACGGAGAAGGTCGGGGCCTAGGACACCCGACATCCGCTGTCTGCGAAGGCGCCCTGCGGGGCGCCTTCGTCGTTGTGGAGGCTTTCGGGAGACGTGAGCGACCTCACACACGGGCGCATCGCGGTTCGGTCCAATCGGCTTGGACTGGCTGACCAGCCAGCTTGGGCCGAGGAGAACGCGCATGCAGTCGGCGATGGACAGGTTGACCGGGACGATCGAACGCCGGCGCTGGGTCGTGATCGCGCTGTGGCTGGTCCTGCTGGCCGCTGCCACGCCCTTCGCGCTGCGTCAGACCGACAACCTCACCAGCGGGGGGTTCGCCGTTCCGGGCTCGGACTCGGCGGCCGTGGATCGCGGCCTGGCTGACTTCGAGGCCGCGCAGAGCGACCAGCTCGCGGTGGTGATCGCCCGCAGATCCGGGGCGTCGGACTCCGACGTGCGCGCGGCGGTGTACCGCGTGGACCGCGCCGCCGACCGCCTGCCGCACGCCGAGCTGACCGCCCGAGCCGCCGCGCGGGCGCGGTCCGCGGCCGGGCGCTCGCCGGTAGTGGTGGCCCCACTGCGCGTCCAGGGCGACCAGGACCAGGCCAGCGACCTGGCCACCGACATGCGCGACGAGCTGGGGGTCGGCGACGGCGCGCGGGACGGGGTGGAGCTGCACCTCGTGGGCCAGCAGGCGTTGTGGGCCGGGATGCAGGATCTCACCAAGGAGGACCTGGCCGCCGCCGAGAGCATCGGCTTTCCGATCGTCCTGCTGATCCTGCTCGCGGTGTTCGGGTCGCTGGCCGCCGCAGCGCTGCCGCTCGCTCTGGGCTTTGCCAGCGTGACGATCACCGGGGCCGCCATCTTCTTCCTCTCGCAGGCCACGCAGATGTCGGTGTTCGTGACCAACGTCGCCTCGATGATCGGCATCGGGGTGGCGGTGGACTACTCGCTGTTCGTGCTGGCGCGCTACCGCGAGGAGATCCGCGCGGGGGCCGGGCCGCAGAAGGCGAGGCAGACGGCCATGCGCACCTCGGGGCTGGCGGTGCTGTTCTCGGGGCTGACCGTGATGGCCTCGCTAGCCGGCCTGTTCCTGGTCGACTCGACCACGATGCGCTCGATGGCCATGGGCGCCATCGTGGTCGTGGCCGTCTCGATCCTGGCCGCCGTGACGCTGCTGCCGGCCCTGATGCACGTGCTCGGCCGGCGCGCCTACACACGTGGGCGGTCGGCCACCGTGCTCGGCCTGCTGGCGCGCAGCGTGCGCCGGCGCCTTCGCTCCACGAAGCCCTCGACCCGCTTCGGTGGGTTCTGGCAGCGCTGGACAGCGCCGTCATGCGCCGGCCGGTGGCCTTCGCGCTGGCCAGCGCGGCCGTGATGCTGGTGCTCGCGGTGCCGGCCCTCTCGCTGAAGACGGGTGACGGCGCCCTGCGCCAGTTCCCCGCGGGCAACGAGACACGGGTCGGGGCCGAGCTGGCCGCGCGCCGGGCCGGACCGGGCGCGGCCGGGCCTACGCAGGTCCTGGCCCGCCTGAACTCGGGCACGGCGACCGACGCGGCCAACCGGCGGGCGGTGGCTGACTTCTCCGCCGCGGCGCGGCGCGACCGCGGCGTGGCCGCCGTCGAGCGCCCCCGGGCCTCGCGCGACGGCCGCTCGGTGCTGATCGGGGTCGTGCCCCGAAGCGATCCGGAGAGCGACGCGGCGCGCGGGCTGATCGATCGGCTCGGAGTCGTCGCCGGCGGCGACGGCGGGCTGGGCGCCCGTGCCGACGTCCAGGTGGGTGGGGCGACCGCGTCGGTCGAGGACTTCCGCGTGCTGGTGACGGGCTCGCTGTGGAAGATCGCGCTCTTCGTGCTCGTCTTCTCCTACGTGATCCTGCTGGTGCTGCTGCGCTCGCTGCTCCTGCCGCTCAAGGCGGTGCTGATGAACCTGCTCACGGTCGGCGCGGCCTACGGCGTGCTGGTGGCCGTGTTCCAGTGGGGCTGGCTGGACGGGCTCACTGGCTACGAGTCGCTCGGCTACGTGAACACGCTCACGCCGGCGCTGCTGCTGGCCATCGTCTTCGGCCTGTCCATGGACTACGAGGTGTTCCTGCTCACCCGTATCCGCGAGCGCTACGGCGCGACGGGCGACACCCGCCGGTCGGTGGCCCAGGGGCTGGCCCGCAGCGCGGCCACGATCTCCAGCGCGGCGCTGATCATGGTCGCGGTGTTCGCCGTCTTCGCCGGCACGGCCGTGCCTTCGGTGAAGGAGATCGGGCTGGGGCTGGCGGTGGCCATCGCCCTGGATGCGACCGTGGTGCGACGGGTCCTGGTGCCGGCCACGATGGAGATCATGGGCCGCTGGAACTCGTGGCTGCCGGGTCCGCTGGCGCGCTTGTTGCCCAGCGCGGATCTCGAGGGGCCCGAGTCGCCCCGTGATCGTCTGGCCGCGGGCGTCTAGCTTTCAGCAGCATGGACAAGCTGCCCAGCTGGGAACGCGGCA
>JBBJOH010000164.1:0-3963 GCA_037720995.1 Thermoleophilaceae bacterium | reverse complement strand
CCTCTGCAGGATTTCCGCCATTGCTAGGGTCTGCACCGGCTTATGCGGATGAGGCAGTCACTCGCGCAGTTCGAGGCGGATTTCCGGGAGGAGGCCGCCGACTCCGTCGAGCGTCGCGAGCACCTGCGGCGCAACGCCGCGCACCGCTCTCGCGCCCGTCGCGTCGAGCGGGTGCACAAGGCCGGGACCACCCGCTTCGCGCTGCTGTGCCTGACGATCCTGGCCACCACCGTGATCGTGACGCTGGTGATGTTCCAGGCGCTGGCCTACATCGCCGACTGAGCCAGCCCCTGGGGGCATCCTGCCCTCGTTTGGAAGACCGTGGTGCCATCCAGGCACCAAGAGCGGCCTGGCTTCACCCGACCTCCTACTCGGAGGACTTCAGCCCGTCCAGGGCATCTTGCACGGCCGCGGCGTCCGCCTCGCTGTCGGGGTTGTCACCCGCGGCGCGGTCGCGCTGGATCTCCAACCAGACCTCCTGCCGGAAGACCGGCACCGACCGGGGCGCCTCGATGCCGATGCGCACCTTCTCGCCCATCACGGCGAGAACCGAGATCTGAATCCCGTCGCCGATCATGATGCTCTGGTTTGCCTTACGGGTCAGTACCAGCACTCAGGGACCTCCCTCCCTGGGGCTCCGCGGCCCGCCTCAACCGGGAGGCCGCGTATAGAGAAGAACTCAGTATGACCCTTACCCATTGATCCGACACCTCAGTCGCAACTCGGCACAACTGGGCATCGGGGCAGCACCTTGCGTTGGTAGTCTGCGCGCCTCTTGCCACGCAAATCCCTCAAACCACAGCTCAACCAGATCCGCACCTGGGTGCGACAAGGCCGGACGGACGCCTGGATCGCCCACCAGCTCGACGCGTCGGTCAAGGAGATATCGGCGTTGAAGTCCGAGCACGACCTCGCCCCTGGCGAAGGGACGGCCTCGGCCGAATCCGATGTCTTCGGACCTCGCATCGACGAGGACGAGCCCGACCTCCGCGCCGAGGACGAGGCCGCCGTGGCGGCCGCCCTGGAGGCCGAGGCCGACGAGCCGGAGCCGCCCGCAAAGGACGCCGGCTCTGACTCGGACTCCGAGCCGGAGGCCGGCGATGGGGATGCCGACGAAGGCGACGGAGAATCGGGCAACCGCCGGCGCCGCCGTGGTAGACGAGGTGGCCGCGGCCGCGGCCGCCAGCGCAAGGCGCTGGAGGGGTCCTTCGACCACGGGGAGGAGGGCTACGGGCTGTGGCTCGACCCCTCCGTGAAGGACGACCCAACCTATGCGGAGCACTGGGCCGGCCACCGGCCGGTCACCGTCACGGTCGAGGCCGACCGGATCGTGATCGAGCGGGCCGGCGACTCGTCGGACGACTAGCTCGCGCGCCGGCCGGTGGCCGGGGCCGCTGGTTGGCTAGCTTTGGAGTCGGTGCACCCGGCGCTGGACAACGCGATGTTCCAGTGGCGCGATGGTGAGCAGCGCCTCCGCAGCGCAGAGCTCGCCGATCAGGCGTACCTGGAGTCGGCCGTCTGGGAGGTGTTGAAGGAGATCCGGCGTCGACTCGGGTCGAGCTTCGAGATCGGTGAGCTTGCCGAGCTGTACGCCGCCGGGACCGACTGGGCCGAGGACATCGCCCAGTCGCGAGCGGGCACGGAGACCGTGGCGGCGGTCGACGCGGCCTTCGCCCGCTACTCCCGTGAGGCCTCCGACTACGCCGGCGGCCGCATGCACTTTCGCGCCTGACCCCCGGCCGGCGACCTGCTAGCGCCGCTCGATCACGTACGAGCGCTCGCCCTCGCGCACCATTCCCAGACGTCGCGCCTCGGCCTCCAGCGCGGCGGGATCCTTGAGCGTGGCGACCCGCCGCTCGAGCTTGGTGTTCTCCCGCGTGAGGTCCTGGAGCTGCCGGGTCTGGTCTCGGGCCGTGGCCGACTGCTCGAACCAGTGCTTGGCGGGCGAGATGTAGAGCAGCAGGATCACCCCGAGGGTGCCCAGCAGGGCGAGGCGGCTGACCTTGTCCCAGCGGACGCCGGAACGCCTCGAGCGGGCGCGCGGCCGGCGCGCGGAGGCAGTGGTGGGGGCGGCGGCCACGGCTGCATCTTCGCGGGGGCTCCGGCCGTTCCTGCCGGCTCTGCTGCGTGAACCACCGCGCCCGCGAGCCCCGGGGACTTGATCAGGCCCTGAACGCGTCCCGCCCCGGATAGCTGGCGCCGTCGCCCAGCGCCTCCTCGATCCGCAGCAGCTGGTTGTACTTCGCGACCCGGTCCGAGCGCGAGGGCGCGCCCGTCTTGATCTGGCCACAACCCGTTGCCACGGCCAGATCGGCGATCGTGGTGTCCTCGGTCTCGCCCGAGCGGTGTGACATCACCGCGGTGTAGCCCGCCGCGCGGGCCATGGAGATCGCCTCGAGCGTCTCGGTGAGAGTCCCGATCTGGTTGACCTTGATCAGGATCGAGTTGGCCACCCCCAATTCGATTCCCTTGGCCAGGCGCTCGGTGTTGGTCACGAACAGGTCGTCGCCCACCAGCTGGATCCTCCCGCCCAGGTTCTCGGTCAGGGCCCTCCAGCCCTCCCAATCCTCCTCGTCCATGCCGTCCTCGATCGACAGGATCGGGTAGCGCTCGCTGATGTCGGCCCAGTAGGCGGCCATCTGATCGGGCGACAGCTCGCGGCCCTCGTGCTCCAGCCGGTAGACGCCGTCGGCGTAGATCTCGCTCGTCGCGGGGTCCAGGGCTATCCCCACGTCCTCGCCCGGCGTGTGGCCCGCGGCCTCGATGCCCTCAATCAGCGCCTGGAGCGCCTCCTCGTTGGAGCCCAGGTCGGGGGCGAAGCCGCCCTCGTCGCCGACCGCGGTGCCCAGGCCGCGGGCGCCCAGCGTCTTCTTGAGCGCGTGGAAGACCTCGGCGCCGGTGCGCAGCGCCTCGGCGAAGGTCAGGGCACCCGAGGGCACCACCATGAACTCCTGGAAGTCCACCTTGTTGTCGGCGTGCGCGCCACCGTTCAGCACGTTCATCATCGGCACGGGCAGCACGTGGGCGTCCTCGCCGCCCAGGTGGCGCCACAACGGCCGGCCGGCGTCGGCGGCGGCGGCCTTTGCGCTCGCCAGCGACACACCGAGGATCGCGTTGGCCCCCAGGCGGCCCTTGTTGTCGGATCCGTCGAGGTCGATCATCGCGTGGTCCAGCGCGGCCTGGTCGGCGGCGTCGAGTCCCTTCACCGCCCCTGCGATCTCGCCGTTCACGTTGCCCACCGCTGCGGTCACCCCCTTGCCGGCCCAGGCGTCGCCGCCGTCGCGCAGCTCGACGGCCTCGAACTCGCCGGTCGAGGCGCCCGAGGGCACGGCCGCGCGTCCGAAGGCCCCCGAGTGAAGCGTCACCTCGACCTCCACCGTGGGGTTCCCGCGGCTGTCGACGATGGACCGGGCGTGTATCTGCGCGATCTCTCTCACTGGTCGGTCTGGGCCTCCTCGATGTCGCTCTTGACCTTCTCGCTGTGCACCCTGAGGGCCACCTCGGGATCCACCTCGAGCGCTCGCGCAGCTTCTACCACGCCGTAGAGCAGCGCGCCTATCTCGGCGAAGCGCTGCTCCCCGGTCCATCCCGGCGCCAGCAATAGCCCGGCGGCTCCGCGCACGTCGCCCAGGGCCTCCCCTGCGTGACGCTCCGGGTAGCCGGCGCGCTGGGCCCGGCGCTGGACCTTGCCGGCGTGAAGGAGGGCCGGCAGGTTCTCGGGAAGGTCGCCGAACAGGCCGCCGCCCTCGTTGCCCGCCTTGATCGCATCCCAGTTGCGCTTGACGTCGCCTTCTGTCACGGCCTCCACGTCGCCGAAGACATGGGGATGGCGGCGGACCAGCTTGGCCACCAGGTTCTCGGCTACCCGGCCGAGGTCACCGGCGCCGCGCTCCTCCAGCAACAGCGCGAGGAAGTAGACACAGAACAGCACGTCGCCCAGCTCGTCCGCGAGCTTTGCGTCAT
>JBBJOH010000163.1:0-3969 GCA_037720995.1 Thermoleophilaceae bacterium | reverse complement strand
GCGCCGCCGCCCGACAGGCCGCTGGCCCGGCGCAGGCGCCCGACCACCTCGCCCGCGCTCAACAGCCTCCGCGCGGGATCGACGGCCGTCGAGGTGGTGCGCCCCGGGAGCCCGTCAGCCAGCACGCCTTCGATCGCGGCGGGGTCGAATCCTCGGGCGCCACGGGGGATACGGAGCCCCGCGTCGGGCTCCACCAGTGTCCGCGAGCCGGTGGCCAGGGCCCGCAGGCGCCGGGACGGCGCGGCCTCCCCCTGCACGAGCAGGTCGTGGTTGCCCGCCACCGGGTACCACGGGGCGCGCAGGCCGGGCGAGCGGAATGGCCGCTGGGCGCTCGCGAGCAGGTCGGGGTGGCGCGGCGCGTCGAGGCCGGGGCGGTAGAGAAACGGATCAGCGCGAGAGGCGGACTGGGGTCCGTCGTAGCCGCGCGCTCCGCTGCCGGGCACCACGCGCCCGCCGCGCAGCACGGCCAGCGCCTGGTCGAGCTCGTTGGCCTGCGCGTTGTCGGCCAGGTCACCGGTCTCCAGCACCGCGTCGGGGCGCAGCCGGTTGATCGACCTGACCGCCGCCGTCAGCGTCTGGGGCGAAAGCGCCTCCTGCGGCCGGAAGGTCGAGGTGAAGGGCTCGCCCAGGCGGTCGAGGAAGAACGCGCGAGCCGGAGACTCCTCGTCCCGCACGTGCGCATCGCTGATCTGGGCCAGCGTGGCCAGCGGCCGGGCCACCCGGGAGCGCGGAGCGAGCTCCGTGCGGTCGGCCAGCGGCTCGCCGGGCCCGCGCTCCAGGACGCCATCTGCGTCGCGGTCGCCGAAGGTCGCCTGGCGCGTGGAGCGCGACGAGGGCTCGCCCGTCGCGGTCTGGCTGGTGGGCCACAGCAGGGCGACCGCCAGGAGAGCCACGATGGCGCCCGCCACGAGTGCGGGCAGCGACCGGCGCACCGCTAGCCCTCCCTCAGCCCGGTCACGATCGGCTCACGCTCGGTCCGCCGCGCCACCCACAGCGCCGCTGCGATGGCCACCAGCACGAGCCCCGCGACCACCGCGAGGACCTGACCCGGAGCGGCGCCGAGGGGCAGCGAGGCATAGCCGGCGGCCAGCTGCGCGACGGCCGGTCCCAGCGCCAGTCGCTCGACGGCCACCGCCGCCGGCGCCGCCAGCGCGACCACCACCGAGGCGGCACCCAGCAGCACGAGGGACACGGTGCGAAGCGGCGCGCCGGCGGCGCGCAGCACGGCGATCGTGCCGCGGCGCTCGACGGCGGTGAGGGCCAGCGCCTGGACCAGGACGTACAGGCAGATCAACCCGTTCACGCCCGCCACCACTCGCAGCACGCCGGCCAGGACCCCGAGGAAGGCGCCGTTACCGGGGGTGGCGCCCCCCACCCGCTCGGGTGCTGCCCCCAGCCGGCGCAGGCCCCCGGCCAGGCTGGCGGGCGCCACACCTTCGTCGAGGCGGATGGCGATCTTGGGCTCGGCCCCCGGAACGGCCGCCAGTACGCGACGCGGGCGCACGTAGGCCACGCGCCCGTCCTGCTCGATCGTGCGCACCACCCCGACCACGCGAAAGCGGGCTTCGCCGCCGTCGGCGAGCTGCACCGCCAGCGTGGTCCCGGGCCGCGCCCCGGTGGCCTCGGCCAGGCCGAGGCCGACCTCGGCCTCGTCGTCGGCCGCCAGGCGCCGGCCCTCGGCCAGCGGGGGAGCCTCGAAGGTGGTGTGGTCGCCGGGAAAGGCGACCAGCTTCAGGCGCTGCCCCAGGTCGAAGGAGCTGAGGGCGTCGAGCTCGTAGCGTGGCGCGGCGGCCCGCACGCCGGGGAGCGCGCGCACCGGCTCGGTGCTCGAAGCGGGCAGCGCCGCGGTGAGGCTGAATCGCTTGCCCACCGTGCCCGGGTCGTCCCGCAGGCCGCCCAGGAACGAGGCCAGCGCGAGCATCAGCAGCACCACGGCGGCGGAGGAGGCCACCACGGCGGCGGCGGCCAGCGTGCGCGTCCGCCGCGCGAGCGCCAGGCGCAGGCCCAGCCCGAAGGGCCCGCCAGGGGTTCGGGCGCGGCGCGGGGCGCGCCCCAGCTCGCCCCCGCGCAGGAGCCGGGCGGGCGCACGCCCCGCCGCCGTCCAGGCCGGCGCGGCGGTGGCGGTCACGACCAGGGTCACGATCGCCACCAGGCAGGCGGCGAGCGGGAGCGCCAGCGCCTTGCCGGGTGCGAACTCATTCAGGATCTCCAGCAGCCGGCCGCTGGGCCCCGCGGCGGCGAGCGACCCGGCCATCAGCCCCACCGTGGCGGCGGGGAGGGCCACCAGCACCGCGTCCAGCGCGTAGCGGCGCGCCACGCCGCCGCGCGACACCCCGACCGCGCGCATCACTCCGATGCCGCTCAGGCCGCGCTGGACCTCGGTGCGCGCCGACGCGGCGAGCATCACCCCCGCGGCGGCGAGGGCCACCAGCGAGAACGCGATCAGCAGCGCGATCACTATTCCCGCCGCCTGATCGATCAGCGCGCGCACGCCTCCGCGGGTCACGAAGCGGAGGTTCTCCAGCCCGAAGCTCGCGCTGCGGGCCTGCACCAGCAGGGTGTCCAGCCGGGAGGAGTCGTGTGCCCAGAGCGCCACGAGGTTGACCGACCGCCCGCGCTCCAGGAACTCGCGCGGGGCCAGCTCCCGGGCCACGTAGACGCGCGGGGTGGAGGTGAGGGGAAAGGCGACGTCGTCGGGGCCCACCGCAATGCCCACGACCCGCAGCCTGCCGATCCGGCGTACCTCGATGGGGTCGCCGACGGAGACCCCCCACTCCCGGGCCACCCCGCGCTCCACCACCAGCTCGCCCGGGCGCCCGCTGAGGTCCCGGCCCTCGACCACGGCGTAGCCGCGACGCCCCCGTGGGACCAGCTGCAGGACCCCCTTGCGCGACGAGCCGCCGGCGCTGGACAGGCCCACCTTGGTCAGCTCGAACCGGTACGAGCGGGCCTCCACGTTGGCCAGGCCACGCACGCGCCGATCCACGTTCGATTCGGTCTGAGGCTGAAAGCGCGCCACCACGTCGGGCAGGTCGGCCCGCTCGGTCGCTCGGTCGAACCCGGTCTGGAGGCCGTAGGAGAGCGTGACGGCCGTGCCCACCATCGCCGCCGCCGCCGCGATGCCCGCCGCGGCCACCAGTGTGCGGCCACGGCGGGCGCGCAGCCGCGCGGCGGCTTCGCGCAGGGCGCCGCTCATTCGGTCAGGCGGCCGTTCTCCACCGTCAGCACGCGATCTGCCACGGAGGCCGCGTCGCGGTCGTGGGTGGCCAGGATCACGGCCCGGTCTCTGGCGGCGATCGAGCGCAGCGTGTCGAGCACGGTCTGGCCGGACGCGCGGTCCAGGTTCCCGGTGGGCTCGTCGGCCAGCACCAGAGGCGCCTCGTTCACGAGCGCACGGGCGATGGCGATCCGCTGCTGCTCGCCTCCGGACATCGTGTGCGGAAGCCGACCGGCCGCGCCGTCGAGCTCGAAGTGGTCGAGCAGCTCGCGGCCGCGGCGGACCGATCCCGCCCCGACCAACCGCGCCGGCAGCAGCACGTTCTCCTCGCCGGTGAGCTCCGGGATCAGGTGGAAGAACTGGAAGACGAAGCCCACGCTGTCGCGCCGGAAGCGGGTCAGCTCCCGCTCTGTGAGGCGGTCCACCCGCTGTCCGCGCACCTCGATCGACCCGGACTCGGCGCGGTCGATGCCGCCCAGCACGTTGAGCAGCGTCGACTTGCCCGAGCCCGAGCGTCCAAGCACGGTCACCATCTCACCGGCCTCGACCTCGAGCCCGGCCCCGTCGAGCACACGCCGGGCTCCGCTGCCGGTGCCGAAGGTCTTGACGAGCCCGTGGGCGGCGACGAGCGGCACCCGCCCAAGAGTAGGGAGGCCGCCCGGTGGCCACGAACGGCGGGTGGGTCTAACGTGGGCATCCGGGTAGGGGGCCGGCGGCCTCAGCCCGGCTACCTGATCGGAGTCCGAAGTGAG
>JBBJOH010000162.1:0-3971 GCA_037720995.1 Thermoleophilaceae bacterium | reverse complement strand
AGCAGCGGCACGAGGCCCTCGACGATGTCGGCCTTCACCGCCTCCGGGTCGTCGCCAAGCAGCTGGTCCGGAGGATGGCCTATCTCGCCGTAGTTGATGATCCCGTCGCCGAACGCCAGCACGCCGGGCCCCAGGGCGATGTGCAGCGCGGCGTCGTCGGCGCAGATGCCCCCGAAGGGAAGTACCCGTACCCCGGACGCCACCTCGTCGCCGGCCTCGTAGCCCTCCACCCCTAGGGCCTCGCCTTGCACCTCCTCAAGGCCGGAGCGGTGCACGAGGATCGGCACGCCGAAGTCCGAGGCGCTGCGCAGGTGGTGGCGCACGGTCAGGACCACCCGATCCACCTCACGCCCGAGCCAGTCGGGACCCTCCCCCGCGGGAAGGATCGGATCGAGCGCCGTTGACGTGTCGGTGAGCAGGAACGAGCTCACCTCGATCCCGATGCCCGGGTGCCGTGCCCGCCAGTGCAGTATTCCCGGCATCACCTCGTCCACAGCGTGAAAGCCTAGGCGGCTGGCAGGCTGCCGTACACGCCCCTTCGGCCCCCGGTATCCTCGCGCAATGGAGAGGAGGATCCGCAAGCTGCTCGTTGCGAACCGCAGCGAGATCGCGATCCGCATCTTCCGCGCGGCCACCGAGCTCGGCGTGCGAACCGTGGCGATCTACTCCCGCGAGGATCGCTTCGCCCTCCATCGCTTCAAGGCCGACGAGGCCTACGTCGTCGGTGGCGGCCAAGAGCCGGTGCGGGCCTATCTGGGAATCGAGGAGATCGTGCGGGTGGCGCGCGACGCGGGCGTCGACGCCATCCATCCGGGCTACGGCTTCCTGGCCGAGAACCCCGACCTGGCCGAGGCCTGCGCGCGCGAAGGGATGGTGTGGATCGGCCCTCCCGTCGCGGTGATGAAGCAGCTGGGCGACAAGGTGGCGGCCCGCGAGCTGGCCGAGCGGGCGGAGGTACCCGTCATGCCGGCCACGGGGGCGTTGCCGGAGGACTCGGACGAGGTGGAGCGGCTCGGCGCGGAGATCGGCTATCCGCTGATGATCAAGGCGAGCTGGGGGGGCGGCGGGCGCGGGATGCGCGTGGTCGAGGACCCGGGCGACCTCGTCGGACAGGTCGGCGGGGCGCGACGGGAGGCGGAGGCCGCCTTCGGGCGCGATGACGTCTTTCTCGAGCGTATGGTGCAGCGGGCGCGCCACCTCGAGGTCCAGGTCCTGGCCGATGAGGCCGGCCAGGTCGTGCACCTATACGAGCGCGACTGCTCGGTGCAGCGGCGCCACCAGAAGGTGGTGGAGCGGGCCCCGGCGGTGGCGCTCGACCCCGGTACCCGCGAGGAGATCTGCGACGCCGCGGTACGTCTCGCGCGCGAGGCGGGCTATCGCAACGCGGGCACGGTGGAGTTCCTCCAGGACGTCGACAGCGGACGGTTCTTCTTCATCGAGGTCAACCCGCGCATCCAGGTGGAGCACACGGTGACCGAGATGGTCACCGGCGTGGACCTGGTCAAGGCGCAGATCCGGGTGGCCGAGGGCGCCTCGATCGGCACCCCCGAGAGCGGCGTGCCGGTGCAGGACGACATAGAGCTCAACGGCCATGCGCTGCAGTGCCGCGTGACCACCGAGGATCCGGAGAACGAGTTCGCTCCCGACTACGGGCGCATCACCACCTACCGTGAGGCGACCGGCTTTGGCATCCGGCTGGACGGCGGCACGGCCTACGCGGGCGCCGTGGTCACCCCCTTCTACGACTCGATGCTCGAGAAGATCACGGCGTGGGCCCCGGGCCCCGAGGAGGCTGTGGCGCGGATGGAGCGCGCGCTGCGCGAGTTCCGCATCCACGGGGTCAAGACCAACATGCTCTTCCTCGAGGGGTTGATCACCCACCCGAGCTTCCTGGCCGGCGACGTGACCACGCGCTTCGTCGACGAGACCCCCGAGCTGTTCGATCTCGTGCAGCCCCGCGACCGGGCGACCCGTCTGCTCGACTTCATCGGAGACGTCCTCGTGAACGGCAACCCGGAGGTGGCTGGCCACGAGGATCCCGGCCCGCTTCCGCCGGCGCCGGTGCCCGAGGTGCCCTACCACTCCCGCCTCGAGCCGGGCACGCGCGACCGCCTCAAGGAGCTCGGTCCCGAGGGCTTCTCGCGCTGGATGCGAGACGAGCAGCGGCTGCTTTTGACCGACACCAGCTTCCGCGACGCCCACCAGTCCCTGGTGGCCACCCGCGTGCGCACGCAGGATCTGCTCCCGATCGCGCCGATGTACGCCAGGCAGCTGCACGGGCTCCTGTCGCTGGAGTGCTGGGGCGGGGCGACCTTCGACGTGGCCATGCGGTTCCTCAAGGAGGACCCCTGGGATCGGCTCACCGCGCTGCGCGAGCGGACGCCGAACATCCTCTTCCAGATGCTGCTGCGCGCGTCCAACGCGGTCGGCTACACGAACTACCCGGACAACGTGGTGCGCTACTTCGTGGCCCAGGCCGCGGAGGCCGGCGTGGACCTGTTCCGGGTGTTCGACTCGCTCAACTGGGTCGAGAACATGCGCGTGGCCATGGACGCCGTGCTGGAGGCAGGGGCCCTCTGCGAGGCGGCCATCTGCTACACGGGCGACATCCTCGACCCGCAGAAGTCGAAGTACGACCTCGGCTACTACGTCGGCCTGGCCCGCGAGCTCGAGGCGGCGGGGGCCCACGTGCTCGGGATCAAGGATATGGCCGGACTGTGCAAGCCCGAAGCCGCCCGGCGCCTCGTGCGGGCGCTGCGCGAGGAGGTGGGCATCCCGGTCCACTTCCACACCCACGACACGAGCGGCATCTCCGCGGCCAGCGTGCTGGCGGCCGCCGAGGCCGGGGTCGACGCCGTCGACGCCGCCATGGATCCCCTGAGCGGTCTCACCTCCCAGCCCAACCTGGGCTCGATCGTGGAGGCCCTGCGCAACACCCCACGCGACACGGGCCTGCCGCGCGAGCCGCTGGACGACGCGGCGTCCTACTGGGAGGTGGTGCGCAGCTACTACGGCGGCTTCGAGAGCGACGTCCGGGCCGGCGCCTCGGAGGTCTATGAGCACGAGATGCCGGGAGGCCAGTACACGAACCTCCGCCAGCAGGCGCGGGGGCTGGGCCTCGAAGGGCGCTGGCGCGAGGTGGCGCGGGCCTACGCCCAGGTGAACGAGATGCTGGGCGACGTGGTCAAGGTCACGCCGACCTCGAAGGTGGTCGGCGACCTCGCGGTGTTCATGGTGACCAACGACCTCACCCCCGAGGAGGTGCTCGACCCGGAGCAGGAGATCGCCTTCCCGGAATCGGTCGTCGGCTACTTCCGCGGAGACCTGGGCCAGCCTCCGGGAGGCTTCCCCGACGCCCTGCAGCGCAAGGTGCTGAGAGGCGGCGATCACCTGCGGGTGCGCCCGGGCCAGGAGCTCGAACCGATCGAGATGGACGAGGCCCGCGAGGAGGCGCAGGAGAAGGTCGATCGCGCGGTCAGCGACCAGGAGCTCGCCTCCTATCTGATGTACCCGGCGGTCTTTGAGGAGTTCGCCGACTTTCAGCGCCGGTTCGGCGACGTCAGCGTGCTCCCCACTCCCGCCTTCTTCTGGGGCATGCGCCCGGACGAGGAGCTCGCGGTTCACATCGAGCGCGGCAAGACGTTCTTCATCCGCTTCCTCGCGCTGGGCGAGCACGACAGCCAGGGCTACCGCTCGATCTACTTCGAGCTCAACGGCCAGCCGCGCGAGGTAAAAGTCCGGGACCAGAGCGTGGAGTCCGCCGCGGCCCGGCCCAAGGCCGACGACGCGGATCCCGGACAGGTCGCGGCTCCCGTGCCGGGCATGGTCAGCTCGCTCTCGGTCGCCGAGGGCGAGCGGGTGGAGAAGGGCGACCTGCTGCTCTCGATCGAGGCGATGAAGATGGAGCTGGAGGTGTGCGCGGAGATGGACGGCGTGGTCGAGCAGGTCGTGGCCGACGCGGGCACGCACGT
>JBBJOH010000161.1:0-3978 GCA_037720995.1 Thermoleophilaceae bacterium | reverse complement strand
GCGACGCTGCCGCCCGCGCGGGCACGCTCTCGCTTCCACACGGCACGGTTCAGACGCCGGCCTTCGTGCCGCTGGCCTCCAACGGCTCGGTGCGCGGCCTCGGGGCGGCCGAGGTGGCGGCCCTGGGCTACGAGATGGTGCTCGGCAACACCTTCCATCTGTACGTGACGCCCGGTCACGAGCACATCGCCGCGATGGGCGGGTTGCACGAGTTCATGGGATGGAGCGCCCCGATCATCACCGATTCAGGCGGCTTCCAGGTCTTCTCGATGGGCCACGGGTCGGTGGCGGAGGAGGTCAAACGCCGCCGAGGCGCCTCCCAGAGCCGCATCCTCTCGATCGAGGAGGAAGGGGTCCGGTTCACGGCCTATACCGACGGCTCCGAGCGGTTCATGGGACCCGAGGCCTCGATGGAGATCCAGGCCGCGCTGGGGTCCGACATCGCGCTGGCCTTCGACGAGTGCACGCCGTTCAACGTCGATCGCGCCTACACCGAGCGCTCGATGCACCGCACCCACCGCTGGCTCGATCGGTGCGTTGCGTGGTGTGGCGAGCACGCGCCCGCCGGCCAGGTGCTCTACGGGATCGTCCAGGGTGGAGTCCACGAGGACCTGCGAGCGGAGTCGGCCGCCTGCATCGCCGGCTCCGGGGTCGGCGGCATCGCCATCGGTGGGTCGCTGGGCGAGGACAAGCAGCAGATGAACGAGGTGGTGGCCTGGTCCTTGCGCGGGCTGCCCGATCCGCCGCCGCGACACCTGCTCGGCATCGGTGACGTGGACGACATCGTGAACGCGGTGGGCGTGGGGATCGACACCTTCGACTGCGCCACCCCCACGCGCCTGGCTCGTCACGGCACCGCGCTGGTGAAGGACCCGGAGCGCCGCTGGCGTCTGGATCTGACCAAGGGCGACTCGCGCGACAGCCGCGAGCCGATCGTGGCCGGCTGCCCGTGCCCGGCGTGCACGCAGCACACGCGCGGCTATCTGCACTACCTCGCCCGTGGCAAAGAGCTCACCGGCGCCCGCCTGCTCACCCTGCACAACCTCACGTTCATGGCGGAGCTGATGACCGGCATCCGGGCCGCGATCGCGGCGGGGGAGTGGGAGAACCATGCTGAGCGCGTGCTCGCCGGGGCCGAGCCCTTTCCCGGCTAAAGGCGACCACCGCCCGCCCGGACCTACCTAGCGCGTGTTCTCCCTGAGGAACTGCTTGATGCCGCTCACCTGCTGCTGGACATCGCCGCGTTTCACCGGATCCGGCCCCGGGGTCGGACTCGGCGAGTTCTGCGCGAGCACCACCGCCGCCACTATCACGGCCGCCACCGCCAGCATCGCGAACAGCAGGCTCAGTTGCTTGCGGCGCTTGGCCCGCTTCTCCTGCTTGGTCGGCCCCGCGTCGCGACCCGTCTGCGGGTACGGCCCGGACCGGGGCGCGACCGGCGCCTGGGTCGTGGTGCGCCTGCGCAGGGCCCGCGTGGCGTCGGTCTGTCCGAGCGCACGGGTTGCGTCCATGTCGTCGAGCGGCTCGGCGGTGGCGGCCAGCATGCGGGTGGAGTCGGTCACCTCGCCGTGGAGGCCGGCGTCCAGCGCCTGGGCCATCTCCAGTGTG
Organism: Thermoleophilaceae bacterium; assembly: GCA_037720995.1. Classification (GTDB taxonomy): domain Bacteria; phylum Actinomycetota; class Thermoleophilia; order Solirubrobacterales; family Thermoleophilaceae; genus JAAYBF01. Next base: position 2,370 of record JBBJOH010000161.1, on the reverse strand, counting down.
GAGGGGTAGCGCGCGTAGGGCTCGCGGGCCAGGCACACTCGGATGGCCCGATCGAGCTCCGCCGGCACCTCGGGGCGGTGGACGGTGACCGGCTCCACCGTCTCCTCCTGCTGCTTGAGTGCCAGCTCGGTGAGCGAGGCGTACTCGTGCGGCAGGCGGCCGGCCAGGAACTGGTAGGCGCACACGCCCAGCGAGTAGATGTCCGACGGCGGCCCTGCCTCCTGGCCGCGGGCCTGTTCAGGCGACAGGTAGGCGGCGGTCCCCAGCACCGAGCCCACCTCGGTCAGGCGGGTCTGCTCGGCGGCCTTGGCGATGCCGAAGTCGGCCAGCTTGGTGGAGCCCGAGTCGCTTGAGACCAGCAGGTTTCCGGGCTTGACGTCACGGTGCACGACGCCCGCTCGGTGCGCGTAGTCGAGGCCGTGACAGGCGTCGCGGACGATCCGCATCGCCTCCTCCAGGTCCAGCTGCTTCTCGTCTCGCAGCAGGTCCGCCGCGGAGGGACCGTCGATGTACTCCATGACTATGTAGTGGCGGTGCGAGCCCGGGTCCTCGCCCGAATCGAACACCTGCACCACGTTGGGGTGCTGGAGGCGGGCCGCGGCCAGCGCCTCGCGGCGGAAGCGGGCGACGAAGTCCTCGTCCTCGGCCAGGTGCTCGGCCAGCAGCTTGATGGCCACCGGGCGTTCGAGCACGGTGTCGGTGGCCAGGAACACGGTCGACATCCCCCCGGCGCCCAGCCGCCGCTCCAGGCTATAGCGCCCGGCGATCTCGCTCGGCGCGGCCATCAGTCGCCCTGGCCCCCGCCCGGGGAGGGCGCCTGGGTGCCGCCTCCGTCACCGCTCTGTGGGCCGGAGCCCCCGTTGTCGTTGCTCTTGGGCTGCTTCGGCGGCTTCTTCGGCTTCTCGGGCGTGGTCTCGGTCGGGGTGGTCTCGGTCGGGGTGGTCTGGGGCGGAGGCGGAGTCGTGACAGGCGGGGGCGTGACGGGTGGGGGCGTCTCGGTCGGGGTGGTCTCGGTTTCGGTCTTCTCCTGGACGTCCTTGCAGCCATCGTCGGTGAGCTGTTGCAGGTTGGCGAAGCTCTGGGTGACCGCATCGCGCAGCTTTGTGTCCACATCCTCGGGGAGGGCGTCGATGGCTCGGCTGACGGCCCCGAAGGAGTCCTGCTGGATGTCGTCGCAGGCGCCGGGGTTGTCGTTGCGCTTCGCGTCGTCGTAGCGCCGCTGGATCTCGTCCAGGCGCTGGTTGAGCTCGCTCACCGAGGACCGGGGCAGCTGGGCCCCCTTTGGCTCCTCGGAGCCTCCGCACCCGGCGAGGGCGAGGGAGACGGCGAGCGCGGCGACGGCCCCGAGGACCGCTGGTGAGTGTCGGAGGCGGATGGTCACTGTCCCAGGTAGAGCCGTTCGCCCAGGCTGGTGGGAAGCCCTGCCTCATCGATTGCCGCGGCCGCGTCGGCGACCGGATACTCCACCCGGCGCCACTCGGCGGTCCACCGTTCCACGTCCAGGAGGAGCCAGGCGGCCCGGGGGTCTCCGTCTCGAGGTTGGCCCACGCTGCCGGGGTTTACCAGCCAGTCGCCCTCCGAGAGGTCGAGACGGGTGCCGCCGGACACCGCCTCGCCCTCCATGCGGCCGTTCGTACGCGTAAAGCGAAGGGCCACGTGGCTGTGGCCGATCGCTGCGACCCGCGGCGGCATGAAGTCCATGCACTCGGCGGCCTGGGACCCGGACAGCACGTACTCCCACACCGGATCGCGCGGGCTGGCGTGGTACAGCCCGATCACCTCGCCATCGTCGCTCGGGTCCAGGCTCCGCAGGAACTCGAGCGTCGAGCGATCCGCGTGGTCGCGCGTCCAACGGGCCGCCCGGGCCGCGTGGGGGGAGAAGTCTGCGATGTCGATGTCGTCGATCACGCCCAGGTCGTGGTTCCCCGCCAGGCACACGTCGCAGCGTTCCGAGACCGCGCGGACGCACTCGTCCGGCTGGGCGCCGTAGCCCACCAGATCGCCCAGGCACCACAGCGCCTGGGTCTGGGCCCCGTCTACGTCGTCCAGCACGGCCCGCAGGGCGGGGAGGTTCCCGTGCACGTCTGAAAGCACCGCGATTCTCAGGGTGTCACCGTTACTGTCCGGGAAATGGCAGGTTCTCGCTTGCGCCTACCGCTCGCCCTGGTGGCGACGGTGGTCGCGGCCGGGGCGGCCACTCTCATCCTCCGCCCGAGGGACGGCCTGATCGATCCGGCCGCGGTAGACGTCACAGCCTACTTCAGGCCCGCCCAGCTCGAACGGGCGACGGACTTCCGCGATCTCCAGCGGGTGATCGGCATCGGGCAACTGGTCCTGTCAGGGATGGTCCTCGGGGTGCTCGCGCTCCGG
>JBBJOH010000160.1:0-3991 GCA_037720995.1 Thermoleophilaceae bacterium | reverse complement strand
CTTCGAGCGCTTCCGCGAGACCAACGTCCGGCCCCAGCGCCAGGAGGGCTTCTCCACGGTGCACATCAAGGTGTTCCGCGGCGACCTCACCCCCGACCAGCTGCGCGCGCTCGGCCAGATCATGCGCGAGTACGCCGGCGGCAACGCCCGCACGACGATCGAGCAGAACCTGGTGCTGCGCTGGGTCCGCGACGAGTCGGTCTACGAGGTGTGGCAGCGGCTCGGTGAGCTGGGGCTGAACGACGCCGGCTTCGACGAGATCACCGACACGGTGAGCTGCCCGGGCACCGACTCGTGCAAGCTCGGGATCACCAGCTCGATGGGGCTGAACAAGGCGATCAACGAGCGGCTGGAGGAGATGGCGCTCGACGACGAGCTGATCCGCCGCATCCACATCAAGATGTCGGGCTGCCCCAACGGCTGCGGCCAGCACCACATCGGCAACATCGGGTTCTACGGCGCCTCGATCAAGGTGGGCGACAAGACCATCCCCGCCTACATCCCCCACATCGGCGGGTGGCACGGCGGCGGCGAGGTGGAGTACGGCACACGGCTGAAGTCGCGGCTGCCGTCCAAGCGCGTGCCCGACGCCATCGAGCGCTGGATCCGCTTCTACGAGGCAGAGCGCGACGAGGGCGAGGAGTTCGTGGCCTTCGCCGAGCGCGTCGGGGCCGAGCGCTTCACCGAGCTGGTCAAGGACCTGTCGCTGCCCGCGGAGTTCAACGTGGAGAACATGGACGTCTTCATCGACTGGCAGCGACACGACCTCTACCAGGTGATCCGCGGGGAGGGGGAGTGCGCGGTCTGAAGGATGAGAACATGGAGACGCTGTCCGCGGAGGCGGTGCTCGAGCAGGCGGTCGCCGAGCACCATCCGTCGCTGGCGCTGGCGTGCTCCTTCCAGAAGGAGGAGACGGTGCTGGTCCACATGCTGCGCCAGATCGAGCCCGATGCGCGGGTGTTCACGATCGACACCGGCGTCCTGTTCGAGGAGACCTACGCCGTCTGGCGCGACCTGGAGGCAAAGACCGGCGTGCACGTGGAGGTCTTCGACGCGCTGGACGCCGGCGGTGTCCCCTGGACCGCGGGCCACTGCTGCGGCGAGCAGAAGGTTGCCGGCCTCGATCGGGCGCTGAGCGGCCTCGACGCCTGGGTCACCGGGTTGCGCCGGGAGCAGTCCGCCACGCGCAGGGAAGCCGGCAAGATCGAGCACGACGACGGCCACGGCCTCTGGAAGTTCAATCCGCTCGCCGACTGGACCGAGAATGACGTCTGGCGCTACATCGCCGAGCACGACCTGCCCTACCACCCGCTGCACGACCGGGGCTACTCCTCGATCGGCTGCGCTCCCTGCACCCTTCCGGGCACCGGGCGCGAAGGCCGCTGGGCCGGTCAGGGCAAGACCGAGTGCGGCCTGCACGTGGTCCAGGGATGAGCGCCACGGTCGCGCCGCGCGCGGGCGAGGACAGGCAGGGCGTCGGCCTGGCGAGCACCGCAGCCGGCTCTCCCGAGGACAGCCAGGGCCCCGGCCTGGCGAGCGCCGCAGCTGATCCTCCCCGCCGCGAGCTGTCCCACCTCGAGGTGCTGGAGTCCGAGGCGATTCACGTCTTCCGCGAGGTGGCGGCCGAGCTCGAGCACCCCGTGCTGCTCTTCTCCGGCGGCAAGGACTCGATCGTTCTCCTGCGGCTGGCCGAGAAGGCCTTTCGCCCTGGGCGCTTCCCCTTCCCGGTCATGCACGTCGACACCGGCCACAACTTCGACGAGGTGATCGAGTTCCGCGACCGGCGCATCGCCGCGCTGGGTGAACGCCTGATCGTGGCGAGCGTCCAGGACTCGATCGACTCGGGCCGCGCGGCCGAGGAGACCGGCCCGCGCGCGTCGCGAAACCGCCTGCAGACGGTGACCCTGCTCGACGCCATCTCAGAGCACGGCTTCGACGCCGCCTTCGGGGGCGCGCGCCGCGACGAGGAGCGTGCGCGGGCCAAGGAGCGCGTGCTCTCCTTCCGCGACGACTTCGGCCAGTGGGACCCCAAGGCCCAGCGGCCCGAGCTGTGGTCGCTCTACAACGGGCGCATCCGCAAGGGGGAGCACGTGCGCGTGTTTCCGCTGTCCAACTGGACCGAGCTGGACGTATGGAGCTATATAGCCCGAGAGCAGCTCGAGGTGCCTTCGATCTACTACGCCCACGAGCGCGAGGTGTTCCAGCGCGACGGCATGCTCTACGCCGCCTCGCCCTACATCGAGCGCCAGGACGGCGAGCCCGTCTTCACCGAGTCGGTGCGCTACCGGACCGTCGGCGACCTGACCGTGACGGGGGCGGTGCGCTCGTCGGCGCAGACGCTCGAGCAGGTGGTGTCCGAGATCGCGGCCACGCGCGTGACCGAGCGCGGCGAGACCCGCGCCGACGACCGCGTGACCGAGGCGGCGATGGAGGACCGCAAGAAGGAGGGCTACTTCTGATGGCGACCGTTGAGACCGACCAGCGTGTCGCCTCGCCGGGCACCGGCGAGCTCCTGCGCGTGGCCACGTCCGGCTCGGTCGACGACGGAAAGTCGACCCTGATCGGCCGCCTGCTCTTCGACTCCAAGCAGGTGCTCGCCGACCAGCTCGCGCACGTGGAGCGGGTGTCCGAGCGGCGCGGCGACGGCTACGTGAACCTGGCGCTGCTCACCGACGGCCTGCGCGCCGAGCGCGAGCAGGGCATCACGATCGACGTGGCCTACCGCTACTTCCAGACCGCCCGCCGGAAGTTCATCGTCGCCGACACCCCGGGCCACGTGCAGTACACGCGCAACATGGTCACCGGGGCCTCGACCGCCGACCTGTCGATCGTGCTGATCGACGCCCGCGCCGGCGTGGTGGAGCAGTCAAAGCGCCACGCCTACATCGCCTCGCTGCTGCGCATCCCCCACCTGGTCGTGGCGGTCAACAAGATGGACCTGGTCGACTTCGACGAGTCGGTCTACGAGCGCATCCGCGATGAGCTCACCGGGTTCGCGAGCGGCCTCGCGTTCACCGACATCACCTTCGTGCCGGTGAGCGCGCTGGACGGCGACAACGTCGTCGACCGCTCCGAGCGCACCCCGTGGTATCCAGGTCCGTCCCTCCTCGAGCACCTGGAGGCGGTGGAGGTCGCGTCGCGGCGCGACCTCGCCGACCTGCGCCTTCCCGTGCAGTGGGTCATCCGGCCCCACTCGGCCGCGCACCATGACTACCGCGGCTACTCCGGCCGCATGACCGGCGGCACGCTCGCGCCGGGTGACGACATCGTCGTCCTGCCCTCGGGGCAGCGATCGCGGGTCGAGGCCGTGGAGGGCCCCGACGGCGAGATCGACGAGGCGTTCGCCCCGATGTCGGTCACGGTCCGGCTGGAGGACCAGATCGACGTCTCCCGCGGGGACCTGATCTGCGGCCCGGGCGATGCCCCGGAAGTGGTCCGCGAGTTGACCGCCGACGTCTGCTGGATGACCGACGCGCCGCTCAGGGCGCGGGGCCGCTACGCCGTCAAGCACACCACCCGGACCGTGCGCGCGGTCGTGGAGGCCGTCGAAAGCAGGGTCGACATCCACACGCTGGCGCCCGAGCCCGCCGACGAGCTCGGGCGAAACGACATCGGCCGCGTCCGGCTCCGACTGAGCGGCCCGTTGGCCGTGGACCCCTACGCGCGCAACCGCGACACCGGGAGCTTCATCCTCATAGACGAGCAGACCAATGACACGGTGGGCGCCGGCATGGTCGCCAGGAGCTGAGATGGACCCCGCGATCGCGGCGTTCGGACTCGGGGTCGGGCTGCTGGTGGGCATGACGGGGATAGGGGGCGGCTCGCTGATGACGCCTCTGTTGATCCTCGTCTTCGGCATCAACCCGGTCACGGCGGTGGGCACGGACCTGGCCTACGGCGCGGTGACCAAGACCGTGGGCGGGTTCAAGCACCTGCGCCAGCGCACGGTGGACATGCCGCTGTCGCTGTGGATGGGCGCGGGCTCGGTGCC
>JBBJOH010000159.1:0-3992 GCA_037720995.1 Thermoleophilaceae bacterium | reverse complement strand
CGGTCCTGCCGGTCAGCTGGACCCTCGTGGCCGAGCTGCACTTCTACCTCCTGCTGCCTCCCCTGGCCTGGGCGATCGGCCGGGTGGGGCGGGGCAGCATGCGGCGCGCCGTGCTGGTTCTCGGCCTGCTCGCCGCGGGAAGCCTGGTGGTGCGCTACGAGACGCTCTACGCCGGGGAAGGGAGCAGGCTCCTGATCCTCAGCCTTCCCGGGATCTTCTTCTTCGCCACCGGGATGGGGCTGGCTCTGCTGCGGGTCCGATGGGACCGACATCCTCCCGCGCTGCGGGCGCCGGCCGACCGCGCCTGGGCTTGGGTCGCCCTCGCCGCGGTCTTTCTCGTGGCGTCGGCGTGGTGGTTTGCCCGCTGGCCCGAGCTGTTCGCCGCCCCGTTTGCCTTCCTGCTGATCGGCGCCTGCGTGCTGCCGGTGCGCGAGGGTCTGATCACGCGGGCGCTTGAGTGGCGGCCGCTGGTGGCGGTCGGCGTGGCCTCCTACAGCCTCTACATATGGCACTACGCCCTCCTGCGGTGGCTGTCCGGCGCCTACGGTGACGCCGGCGACAGTCGCGCCCTCCTGGCGGTGGCGCTGCCGCTGGTCCTGTCGGTGGCCGCCGTCAGCTACCTGCTGGTCGAGCGCCCGTTTCTGCGTCTGCGCCGCCGCTGGAGCCCCGAGCGGCCGGCCGAGCCCGCTCTGCGCTAGCCGCCGGCCACGGCGGGGAGGATCGTGACCTCGTCGCCGTCGTCCACCGACGTCTCCAGTCCGTCGAGAAAGCGGATGTCCTCGCCGCCCACGTACACGTTCACGAACCGGCGCAGGTCGCCGTCCTCGGCGATCCGGTCGCGCAGCCCGTCGTAGCGGTCATACAGCCCGTCGAGCACCTCGCCGACGGTCCCCGCCTCTTCGATCTGGGCCTCCGCCTCGCCGCCCGTGACGGTGCGCAGCTGGGTGGGGATCTTCACCGTGACGCTCATACGGCGCGGGAGCCTACCGTCAGAAGCGCGCGGGACGTCATCACCTACGACGCGGCGGTCGTCAGGCCGAAGGCCGCGTCGAACTCGTCCGTGCTGGCCGCGATCTCGGTCATCTCGAACGTGCCGCGGACCGCGTCGATCGTCTTCAGCCCCTCGCCGGTGATCACCAGCACCACGCGCTCGTCGGGGCCGATGTCGCCGCGGTCGGCCAGCTTCTTGAGCACCGCCGTGGTCACGCCGCCGGCGGTCTCGGTGAAGACGCCGGTGGTGTGGGCCAGCAGCTTGATGCCGGCCCGGATCTCGTCATCGGTGACGGAGTCGATGCTGCCGCCCGAGCGCTTGGCCAGATCCAGCGCGTAGGGGCCGTCGGCGGGGTTGCCGATGGCCAGCGACTTGGCGATCGTGTCCGGGCGCTGGGGCTTGCAGAAGTCACGCCCCTGCTCCCACGCCTCGGCCACCGGCGAGCAGCCCAGCGCCTGGGCGCCGTTGAAGATGGGCAGCTCGCCCTCGAGAAGGCCGACCTCGCGCCACTCGTCGAAGCCGCGCGCGATCTTGGTGAACAGGGAGCCCGAGGCCACGGGCACGACCATCCGGTCGGGAAGCTCCCAGCCCAGCTGCTCGGCCACCTCGTAGGCGATCGTCTTGGACCCCTCGGCGTAGTAGGGCCTCATGTTCACGTTCACGAAGGCCCAGTCGCGCTCGCCGGCCAGCTCCAGGCAGAGCCGGTTGACGTCGTCGTAGTTGCCCTTGACCGCCACCAGGTTGGTGCCGTAGACACCGGTGGCCAGGATCTTCTGCTCCTCGAGGTTGGACGGAATGAAGACGTAGGAGTCGAGGCCGGCGGCGGCCGCGTGGGCGGCCACCGAGTTGGCCAGGTTGCCGGTCGAGGCGCACGCGACCACCTGGTAGCCGAGCTCCTTGGCCTTGGCCAGCGCGACGGTGACCACGCGGTCCTTGAACGAGTGGGTCGGGTTGGCGGTGTCGTTCTTGACCCAGACCTCGCCGAGCCCGAGGTAGTCGGCCAGGCGATCGGCGCGCACGAGCGGCGTCATGCCCGAGTCCAGCGCGGTCTTTGGCCGCTGCTCGAAGGGGAGGAAGTCGGCGTAGCGCCAGATGCTCTGGGGCCCGGCCTGGATCCGGCGGCGGGTGCCCTCGGCGTCGAGGTCGGAGAAGTCGTACTCGACCTCGAGCGGCCCGAAGCAGGTGTCACATACGAACCGTGCCTCGAGCGGGTAGATCTCCCCGCATTCCTTGCATTTCAGCGCTTGCACTGCAGCCATTTCGCCAGCTCCTTCAAATCGAAAGCCTCCGCCGCGTATCTCGTGACGGAGGCTCGTTGAAAGAGCTTCGCCACATCTGTCGGCTACTTGAGCCGATGGACTTGGCACCTTTCGTTGCGATGAGAGCCGATCTGCGGTGCTCGCCCGATCGACGATCGGGCTACGCTCCTCGACTGCGGTCGCGCTGATGGTTGCCGGGGCTTCGTCGGGCCATTTCCCTCCACCCCTCTAGATGCGTACGGCTATGTCAGCGTGCAGCATAACGCACCGGCCATACGCTGTGGAGGGTGAGCGCCCACAGCGATTTCACCCAGCGGCTGTTCTCCCGTGTGTTGGGCGACAGCCACCAGAACCTGCCCGGGGTGCAGGACGACTGGGGCATGGCGCGCCCCCTCTCGACCCGCCGGCGCGTGGGCGACGCGGTCGAGTCGGCCGCGGCGCGGATGCGGATGAGCCGCCGTCACTTCGAGCCCGAGGAGGCGGGCGCCCGTCTGGCCGCGATCGCCGCTCTGTCCGAGGAGCTCGCCCGCACCGACTCGCTGCTGGCCGACGAGGCCTCGCGTGACCTGCTGCTCGATGTGATCAGCACCCGCGTGCTGGGCGAGCACCACGCCCGCCTGCCGGTGTCCCAGGCCGAGTTCAGGGCGGCGTGCGCCCGCATCGATGAGGACATGCGGGAGGAGAGCGACGTCGACGCGAGCGAGGGCGGCGGCTCGCTGCACCGATACGCGGTCCCCGGCCGGCGGGGGTCGGTCACGCTGATCGGGGTCGCCTTCCTGGTGCACGAGTTCTTCGGCGCAGAGCAGTACGCGCTCCGCCGCCCCGGGGTGACGATCGCGCCCGAGCTCGGAGACGTGGTGATCGACGGCGGCGGCGGCTGGGGCGAGACCGCGCTGTACTTCGCCGACGCCGTGGGCGCCGGGGGGCTGGTGCTGAGCTTCGAGTTCGTGGCCGACAACCTCCGGCTGTTTGGGCGCAACATGGCGCTCAACCCGCACCTGCGCGACCAGGTCCGGCTGGTGGCCCATCCGATCTGGTCGGCCCCGGGCGTGGATCTGGCCTACGCCCCGGCGGGAGGCCAGACCTCGGTGGCCGCGCCCGCCGGCGCCACCGAGGAGGCCCGCACCGAGTCGATCGACCACGCCTGCGCCGAGCACGGGATCGACCAGGTGGACTTCCTCAAGCTCGACGTGGAGGGCGCGGAGATGGAGGCCCTGCGCGGGGCCGAGCAGACCATCCGGCGCGCCCGGCCCAAGCTGGCGCTGTCGGTCTACCACCGCGACGAGGACCTGGCTCGCATACCGGCCTGGGTACACGACCTGGGATTGGGCTACCGCCTGTTCATGGACCACTCCTGGCCCGGACCGGCGGAGACGGTCCTCTTTGCCCAGCCCACCTGACCGCCTGACCGCCCGGGTAGACTTTTCACCGATGACGAGCGTGGGCGACAGACCGGAGGCAGACGATGCCGAGCCTTCCTCGCCCTCGCCTGCGCCGCGCGCCGAGAGTCGGCGACGACGCGCGCGCCCACACAGCGCCTGAGCCAAACGTAGAGACGGTCGAGGCCCCCGGCCTGCGCTGGATCAACATCGAGCGCCCCGGCCCGATCGACCGCGCCTGGCTGGAGGAGCACTTCGAGTTCCACGCCCTCGACTACGAGGACGTGGCCTCGCGCAACCAGCGCCCCAAGATCGACGAGTACGACGACTACCTGTTCATCGTCCTGCACTTCCCGGTGTTCG
>JBBJOH010000158.1:0-4015 GCA_037720995.1 Thermoleophilaceae bacterium | reverse complement strand
GGTACAAGTAGCGAGCAGGCAGGATCCCGCAACTCTGCGCCGTAAAGCGGTGTTGATAGCCCAGATATGAAGCGACTACTCGCCATAGCCTCACTCTCCACCGCTCTGCTGGCCCCGCAGGCCGCCGAGGCGAAGGTCGTCGAGCTGGGCGGCAAGGTCGCGCCCTCCAAGGTCTCCTGCCCCGAGAACTGCCAGGCCGTGGGGCGCGTCACCGGCTATCAGGGCCGCGGTGGCGCCGTGGCCAAGCCGTTCGTGATCCCGCGCTCGGGCAAGGTGATCGCCTTCACCGTGCGCCTGGGCGCCCCCGACGCCAACCAGCAGAAGTTCTTCGACGACCTGTACGGCGGTCCGCCCAAGGTTCAGCTCTCGATCCTGCGCCGCACCGTGAAGAAGGGCAAGATGACCCTGACCCACCGTGTGGTCGGCCAGAGCCCGCAGTTCGACGTGAGCGACCTCTTCGGCTCGGCGCCCACCTTCGTCCTGGACAAGCCGCTGGATGTCTCCAAGAACCTGATCGTGGCCCTGACGGTGCCCACGTGGGCGCCCGCCTTCTCCGTCGGGCTCAAGCGCGATCACTGGTGGCGTTCGTCCCGTACCAAGGGCAAGTGCGACAACGTCAGCCAGAAGGCGCAGCTGATCAAGATGCAGTCGATGAAGGTCTTCGGCTGCACCTACTTCACCGCGCGGCTGTACTACACCGCCACCTACGTGCCCGACAACAAGGCGACCAAGAAGCCGACCAAGAAGGCCGCGGCAGGCTCGTCGCGCGTCGGCGCCCGTACCGCCAAGGGCGCCTGAGCGCCGCGCCTTGTGGGCGCGGTCCCCTCTTTTCGTGCCCGGCTCGCGCGGGTAGCATGGGTCTGTGAGCACGGAGGCGTGGATCTTCATGGTCGGCTTCCGAGTCTTCGACGTCGGCCTGCTGATCGTCTGGCTCGTGTGGTTCTTCCGCATGCGCGATGACGAGGTCGATCCGCCCGCCGACGGCGGCGACGGGGGCGGCGGGAGTCCCAAGCCGAAGGCTCCACGGCTCGGTCCCGGAGGCGGCGGCCTGAGGCTTCCGCTGGGGCGCTGGCCGATGGGAAAGGGCCGCCCACGCGACGGGCGCAGACCCTCGCGCAGCCCCGAGAGGCGCCGCCACGCCCCGTCGTTGCCCAGGCCGTTGCCGGCGCGGGTACGCTCGCCGCGGGCGCCCTCGCGGGTCACGCGGCGCTCTTAGCTCAGCCCCCGCAGCTGCCGGGGTTCTGCTTGCAGTAGCGCTCGAAGGCGTCGGCGGGGTCCTCGCCGGGCTTTGCCTTCGGCGGCGGGGTCGTGGTAGGCGGCGGGGGCTTTGTGGGGGGGGGGGGGGCCGGGGGCCTGGTGCCGCCCGAGGTGTCCGCGGGAGGGGCCGGGCTCGCGGGTCGCGGCGGCGGGTCGGGGGCGCTCTGTGGTTGAGGCGGCGCCGGCGCGGGGGCCGTCGCGGTCGGGGCCGGGGGCTGGGTCTCCACGGAGATCGTGGGAGTGGTCTTCTCCTCCGCCTTCTCCTCGTCGCCGCCACAGCCGGCGGCGCCCAGCGCCAGTGCGCCGGCCGCCAGCACCAGAGCGAGCCGGCCCACGGAGCGACTAGCCCTCGACGGCGGGCAGGCGGCGCCCGCAGTGCGGGCAGTCGTTGAGGTCCTTCTGCACCAGCTGCTCGAGCGAGCAGCCGCACAGGCGCAGGTTCTCCACGGCGTAGGGAAGGTCGCTGGGAGAGGGTGCGAGCGGGATGGTCCGGCTCACGATCTCGAAGGACTCGCCGGTCTCCTCGTCCACGTAGGTCTTCCCGGTCTCGATCTCGCGGATGACCTCGCGGTCGCTGGCGGTGCGGAGACGGTACTTCTGGCGGGCGCTCATGGATGCGGCAATCTACCAACCCGAATGCGCGTATTGATCTTTCACGGCTACCTGCTCCGCGGCACCGGCAGCAACATCTACAACACCAACCTCTGCCGCGCCCTGGCCTCCCTCGGGCACGAGGTGCACATCCTCTGCCAGGAGCGACGGCCGCAGGGCGTCGGCCTTCCCGAGGGGGTCGTGGTCCACAACCCGGACATCGGGCACACCCTGCCCGTGTACGTGGCCGACGAGTACGAAGGCTTCGAGGCGGTCCCCTTCCCCGAGCTCGACGACGAGGCGATAGAGCGCTACGTGGAGGCGAACGTAGGCGCTGTGGCCGAGGTGGTGGACGATTTTCGGCCCCAGGTGGCCCTGGCCAACCACCTGATCATGGGTCCGGCGATCCTGGCCCGGGCCCTGGGGGGGAAGGTGCCCTACGCGGTCAAGGTGCACGGCAGCGCCCTCGAGTACACGGTGCGCCCGCACCGAGAGCGCTTCCTGCCCTACGCCCGCGAGGGTCTGGCCGGCGCGTCATCGGTGCTCGTGGGCTCGCGTCATACCGCCGAGAGCCTGTGGGAGGTCATGGACGATCCCGGGCTCCCGTCGCGAACGCGGCTGGGGCCGCCGGGCGTGGACGTGGCTCGGTTTCGCCCCCGGCCGCCGGCCGAGGCGCGTGCGGGCCTGGAGGCCCTGGCCGACCGCCTGGAGGGCGGAGAGGCCGCCGGCTGGGGAGGAGAGGCGGGAGCGGCCCGGGCGCTCAGGACCCTCGAACCCTCGCGCGAGCCGATAGTGAGCTACGTGGGCAAGCTGATCGTGTCCAAGGGGGTCGACCTGCTCCTGGCCGCCTGGCCGCTGGTGATCGAGCGGGTGCCCGATGCGCGGCTGTGCGTGGTCGGCTTCGGGACCTATCGCGACGCCCTGCACGCCATGGTGCGCGCGCTGGCGCAGGGCGACTTGGCCGCCCTGCGCGAGATCGCGCGCCGCGGGCGTGAGCTCGAGGGCGGTCCGCCCGGCGAGCTGAGCTTCCTGGCGGCCTTCCTCGACGGCATGGACGAGGCACGGCGTCGCTCCTACGCGCGTGCCGGCGCGGAGGCTGCCGGGCGGATCGCCTTCACGGGTCGGTTGGAGCACGACGACCTGCCCCTGCTGCTGTGCGCCTGTCGCGCCCAGGTGGTTCCGAGCACTTTTCCCGAGGCTTTCGGGATGGTCGCGGCCGAGGCCGCCGGCTGCGGTGCGCTGCCCCTGTCGGCCTCGCACTCCGGGCTGGCCGAGGTGAGCGCGGTGCTGGCCGAGGCGCTCGCGCCCGAGCTGCGGGCCCTGCTCTCGTTCGACCGGGGCCCCGGGGCGGTGGAGGAGATCGCCGACAAGCTGGTGCGCTGGCTGTCGCTCCCCGAGCAGCAGCGGGCCAGGGCGAGCGGGGCGCTCGCCCAAGCCGCGCAGGAGCGCTTTGGCTGGGAGACGGTGGCCGAGGGGGTGATCGCCGCGGCGCGCGGCGAGCTCGAAGTCCTGCTCGGGCCCGCTGCGATCGAGTAGCCCTTCCGTTGTGCCCAGGAGATAATATTCGCCCTGTGAGGAGTGGGAGGCACCGCATCGTCGCGCTGGCGTGCGGCGTGCTGCTGCTGGCGGCCGGCGCGCTCGGCTGCGGGCGCTCGGGCACCGACGATCGGGTCAAGGGCAAGGAGATGTTCGTCTCGAAGTGCGCCTCCTGCCATACCCTGGCGCGCGCCGAGGCCAAGGGCGTTCGGGGCCCCAACCTGGACGCAGCCTTTGGCCCGGCCCGCTCGGCGGGCCTCGGCGAGGCAACGGTGTCTGGGGTGGTACGGGATCAGATCGCACACCCGCGAGGGGGGAGCATCATGAAGCCCGGTCTCGTGAAGGGCAAAGACGCGCGCGCTGTCGCTGACTACATAGGTGCGGTGGCCGGCCAACGGGGCAAGGACCAGGGCTTGCTGGCTACGGCCGGGGCGCCCGAGGTCTCGAACAAGCCGATCCTGGCCAAGAGCGGCGTTCTGATGATGCCCGCCGACCCCCAGGGGAACCTCGTCTACGCCTCCAAGCGGGCGATGGCCGAGGGCGGCTCGCTCAAGGTGGAAAGCAAGAACGAGTCCTCCGTCGGCCACGACATCGCCCTCAAGGACGCCTCCGGCAAGGAGATCGGCGGCGG
>JBBJOH010000157.1:0-4040 GCA_037720995.1 Thermoleophilaceae bacterium | reverse complement strand
CAGATGCGTAAAGAATCGCGACGCTGATGGGACGCGAGGGGCGCGGCTCCTACGAGGAGGACACTTGGAAGCCTGACTTTGCTCGGGCGGGTGGCGGTCGTCCAGAGGGAGGGCGATACAAGCGCTATACGCCGCCCCACATCGCCGAGGCGACGCCCCGGCTCCAAAGCGATACTGCGACATTGTCGGAGCGAGCAGGGACAGCGGTTCGCGAGCTCAACCAGCACGCTGCGTCGCTTGGTTCCCTGGAGAGCCTGGGCCGGCAACTGATGCGCTCGGAAGCGCTCGCGTCATCGTGGATCGAAGGACTTCAGCTCTCCCACCGCAAGCTGGCTGCGGCCACCACTACCGAGCTGTCGAACTACAAGGCCCAGGAGGTTCTCGGCAACCTCAAGGCGATGGGGCGGGCGATCGAGATTGGTGCCGACGCTCACGACCTGAACCCGGAGCACATCAAGCAGATCCACTATGAGCTTGCTGCCGAGGCAGGGGCCCAGATGACGCAGATCGCAGGCCAGTTCCGTGACGAACAGGGTTGGATCGGAGGAACCTCACCCGTGACCGCCGACTACGTCGGACCGGCAGAGGGCAAAGTCCCAAGTCTGATCGACGACCTGTGCGCGTTCATGAACCGAGATGACCTCTCACCGGTAACGCAGGCGGCCATGGCTCATGCTCAGTTCGAGCTCATTCACCCCTTCGGTGACGGCAACGGCCGGGTGGGTCGCTGCCTGATCCACACGATCCTGCGCCGACGCGGCACCGCCACGGGCTATGTGCCCCCGATCAGTCTCGTCCTCGGCGCGAACAAGGACGCCTACATAGCCGGCATGGACAGCTACGAGGCCAGCCAGGTCAGCGGATGGCCCGACCCGAGACTCGACATCTGGATAGCGCACTTCTCCCGTGCCGTCGAGGCCTCGGCCGTGCACGCGCGCGAGTTCTCCGACAGCGTGCACGACCTGCAGGAACAGTGGCGGGAGGACATCGGGCCCGTTCGCCGAGACGCCGCAGTCCTCCCGCTGATCGACGCGCTGCCCTCATATCCCTTCATCACCGCCCGCATCGGCATCGAGCTCACCGGGAAGTCGCGACCGGCAGTCATCGACGCGCTTGACAGGCTGGCCCAAACCGGGGCACTCACCCGGCACCGCAACCAGAGGAAGGGCGACAGCTGGGAGGCCAAGCAGCTCTTCGGGCTGCTCAAGGAGTTCGAACACGCCGTCGGGCCTGGGCAGAAGCCCTAGGCGTAGAGGCGCGGCCGAGACCGACGTAGAGCCGCCGGCACGCTTGGCGCTCAGTGCCTGAAGTGCCGCCGCGAGGTGAACACCATCGCCACGCCGGCCGCATCGCAGGCCTCGATGACCTCCACGTCGCGCTGCGAGCCGCCCGGCTGGATGATCGCCTTGGCCCCCGCGTCGATGGCCAGCTGCGGGCCGTCGGCGAACGGGAAGAAGGCGTCGGAGGCCATCGCCGCACCGTCCACCGAGAGGCCGGCCGCGGCCGCCTTGTCGACGGCGATCCGCACCGAGTCCACTCTGCTCATCTGGCCGGCCCCGATCCCGACGGTGCCCAGGTCTTGCGCCAGCACGATCGCGTTGGACCTCACGTGCGTGCACACCCGCCAGGCGAACAGCAGCTCGCCCCACTCGGCCTCGCTGGGCTTTCGGTCGGTGACCGCCTGCATGTTCTCGCGCGGATCCGGCCCGAGGTCCCGATCCTGGACCAGCAGCCCGCCGCGCACGCGCTTTGAGTCCTGCTCGGTGACCAGCGGCCGCCGCTGCTCGCTGTCCTTGAGGATCCGGACGTTGGGCTTTCGCTCCAGCAGCTCCAGGGCCCCGTCCTCGAAGCCGGGCGCGAACACCAGCTCCACGAACATCGCGTTCAGCCGCTCGGCCAGGGGAAGGTCGATCGGGCGGTTGAAGCACATCACGCCGCCGAAGGCGCTCATGCCGTCGGTGGCCAGGGCGCGCCCGAAGGCCTCGTCGGCTGTGGTGCCCACCGCCACGCCGCACGGGTTGTTGTGCTTGACGATCACCGCGGCGGGGAGCTCGAAGTCGTCGAGGAGCCTTCGACCGGCGTCGAGGTCGAGCAGGTTGTTGAACGAGAGCTCCTTGCCGTGGATCTTCGAGACCATCGACAGCAGGTGCGTCCGCGCGCCGGACTCGGCGTAGTAGGCGGCCCGCTGGTGGGGGTTCTCGCCGTAGGAGAGGTCCAGCACCTTGGTGAACGACCGGCTGTCCTGGATCGGGAAGTCCTCCTCGCGCTCGGCAAACCAGCGCGAGATCGCGGCGTCGTAGCGCGCCGTGTAGGCGAAGGCCTCGAGCGCCAGCGACTCGCGGGTGCGCCGGGCGATCCGCTGGTCGGCGGCCCGCAGCTCCTCGAGGATGGCGTCGTAGCTCTCCGGGGAGGTAACGACGGCCGCGAACTGGTGGTTCTTGGCGGCCGCGCGGATGAGCGTCGGCCCCCCGATGTCGATGTTCTCGATCACCTCGGCCGGATCCACCCCCCGCCGCCCGGCCACCCGCTCGAAGGGGTAGAGGTTCACGCACACCAGGTCGATCGGCTCGATCGCCTGCTCTCGGATCACGCTCATGTGCTCGGAGTTGGAGCGAACGGCGAGCAGCCCGGCGTAGATCTTCGGATGCAGCGTCTTGACGCGTCCGTCCATGACCTCGGGAAAGCCGGTGTAGTCCTCGACCAACCGCGTCGGGATGCCGGCCTGGTCGAGCTCGCGGGCGGTGCCCCCGGTCGACACGATCTCGATCCCCATGTCCGCGAGGCCCTGGGCGAAGTCGACCAGGCCGCGCTTGTCGGAGACCGTGAGCAGGGCGCGGCAGACGCGCGACTCGCCGGGCGCGACGGTGGCCTCGACCTCGCTGGGCTCAGGCGTGACGCTCATCGACCCTCACCAGGCGCGGGTTGCCGGGGTCCCGGGACACCGCCCCCGACGCGATCAGGAGCACGGCCCGGGGCAGGAGCCGGTGCTCGACCGTGTGTACCTGCTCCTCGATCGCCGCGATGTCGCGAGCATACGGAAGCTCGAAGGCCTCCTGCAGCAGGACCGGGCCGCTGTCCACGCCCTCGTCGACGAAGTGCACGGTCACGCCGATCAGCCGCACGCCGTAGTCGAGCGCCTGCCGGATCGCCCCGACCCCGGCGAAGGCCGGCAGCAGCGAGGGATGCACGTTGACTATCCGCCCCGCGAAGCGGCGGATGAAGGGACCACCGAGGATCTCCATGAACCCGGCCAGCACCAGGAGGTCGATCGCGTGGTCGTCCAGCCAGTTGCCCATCGCGGCATCGCGGGCATCCCGGTCGGGGTGGTCGGCCTTGGCGAAGACCCCGGTGTCGACCTTGGCGGCCCGCGCCCGCTCCAACCCGCGGGCATCGGTCCGGCTCGCGCCGACGCAGACGATCTCGATCCCGTCGCGACCGTGCACGGAGTCCAGCAGCGCCTGGAGGTTGGTCCCTTCGCCCGATACCAGGACGCCTACGCGGAAGGCCACCTCAGGCCGCCGCCGCCCCCGCGGCTGGCTGGAGGACGGGGTAGGGCCCGGAGGTCGTGGCGATCGCCCCGTCGGCGAGCAACTCGTCGACGCGGGCCAGGATGTCGGCGCGGCGCATGTGCGACGAGCTGCCGTAGGCCGGAAGGCCGTCGTAGGAGTTGCGCTGGATCTTCTTGGCACGCGACCCGTGCAGGATCTCCGCGCACGTGGTGCGCCCCACGGCGGGGCGGGCCCCACGTGCCACGGAGATGATCGCCTCGTCGAGATCGGCCACCGCCTCCTGCGACGGTGGGGGCAGCTCGGGCACCAGGCCGGTGTCGCAGACGTCGCAGCAGGCCGCCCCCTCGGGGCGCTCCACGGTCCCGACCATGTCACCGAAGTGGCGCAGGATGGTCTGGCGCCGACAGGTCCCGCTCTCCACGTAGGCCCAGATCTCGCGGTACTGGCGCCAGCGGGCGCGGGCGCCGTCTTCGACCGAGGCCCGGCAGGCGGCCGCCGCCCGGGCGTCGAAGCCCTCCTGGCTCAGTCGCC
>JBBJOH010000156.1:0-4058 GCA_037720995.1 Thermoleophilaceae bacterium | reverse complement strand
CGTGCATGGTCGTCAGCCGACCCACCACCCGCGGGCCCTTTGCCCGCAGCAGCTCCGCGGCGTCGGGGTTCTTCTTCTGGGGCATCAGACTGGACCCCGAAGCGAACCGGTCGGCCACCTCGCATAAGCCGAACTCCTCGCTCGACCACACCACCAGCTCGCCGCCCAGTTGCGAGAGGTGGGTGGCGCAGGTAGCCGCCGCGGAGAGATAGTCCAGGACGAAATCGCGGTTGGACACCGCATCTAGCGAGTTCTCGGCGATGCCCGTGAAGCCCAGCTCCTGGGCCACGAACATGCGGCTGGTGTCGAAGTTGACCCCGGCCAGGGCACCGGCCCCCAGCGGCAGGTCGTCGGTGCCCGTCATGCAGAAGGAGAAGCGCTGCAGGTCGCGGCGGAACTTCCAGAAGTAGGCCAGGAGATGGTGGGACAGATAGACCGGCTGGGCGCGCTGCAGGTGGGTGTAGCCGGGCATCGGCCAGTCGAGGTGGCGCTCGGCCAGCTCGACCAGCGTCGCCATCAGGGAGCGGATCAGCTCCTGGGCCCTGAGGGAGTGGGCCCGCACCAGCATCGCGACGTCGGTGGCCACCTGGTCGTTGCGCGACCGGGCCGTGTGGAGCTTGGCGCCCGGCTCGCCGACCAGCTCGGTCAGCCGGCGCTCGATGGCCATGTGGACGTCTTCGTCGCCGGGCTCGATCACGAATGAGTTGTCGTCCACCTCGTCCCGCACCTGTGTCAGCCCACGTTCGATAGCGGCCAGATCGTCCGCGCCGATGATGCTCGAGCGCTCCAGCATGCGGGCGTGGGCAAACGACTGGTCGATGTCATACGGAGCCAGGCGGAAGTCGAAGCCGACAGACGTGTTCAGCGCGGCGAAGAGCGGATCCTGGGGCTCGGAGAAGCGGGACATGGCCCGCAGGATATGGCGCCCTCCCTAGAGTTGCCGCCCGTGCCCGGGCCCGTGACCGTTCGCCGCTACCGCGAGGGCGACCAGGCCGAGGTGGTTCCCCTGCTCTACGCGAGCTCGGGCGGCATGTACGACCGATTCGCCGGGAGCCGAGAGCTGGCCGAGCAGACGATCTCCCGCGCCCTCGGTCGGGAGCGTACGACGGCCAGCGCCGACGTGGTCTGGGTGGCGGAGCTCGAGGGCCGCCCGGCAGGCGCGATGGCTGCCATGCCGTATCACGAGTGGACGCCGCGGGCCCACCGGTTCCTGCGCACCACGCTGCGCAGCATCCCCGTGTGGCGCTGGCCGTCGGCCTTGTGGCTCTACCGCTCAAGCGGCCGGACGGCGCCCGAGCCGCCGCGAAAGTCGCTGTACGTGGACTCCCTGGCCACGGCGCGGGAACGACGCCGGCTCGGGGTCGCGCGGACGTTGCTGGAGGAGGCGGAGCGAGTGGCGCGCGAGTCGGGGCTTTCCATCCTGGCGCTCGACACGTGGCAGGACAACCGCGGGGCGCGCGCTCTGTACCTCGACGCCGGCTTCGAAGAGGTGGCCTACACACCGGCCACGGGCGTCGTGCCGGGCGGGGTGTCGTTGGTCAAGGAGCTGTCCGGCGCCCGGGCAGGGCGCAGCCCGATGATTGACTGAGCGCGCACCAGGTTCTCACGTCGCCGCCGGCTCGCTGAGCACGGCCTTCAGCGCCGTCGCCACCCGCTCGATCTGGCTCTCGGTCAGCTCGGGAAAGAACGGCAGAGCCAGGGACCGCCGGGCCACGTCCTCGCAGACGGGAAACTCCCCCTCCCGGTGGCCGAAGCGCTCGCGGTAGAAGCTCATCAGGTGGATGGCGGGCAGGTAGGGCTTGGAGTCGATGCCCCGGGCTCGCAGCGCGCGGATGGTGTCGTCGCGGTCGGCTCCGCCGGGGAGCTGCACCACATAGACGAACCAGGAGCGGCGGTCGCCGACGGCATCCGCACACGGCAGCTCGAGTCCCTCGATTCCGGCCAGCGCCTGGTGGTAGCTCGTGGCCGCGCGTGCCCGCGCCGCCAGCAGCTCCCTCAGGCGCTCGAGCTGGGCGAGACCCAGGGCGCAGGCCAAGTCCGAGAGCCTGTAGTTGAACCCCAGCCGGTCGTGGTCGAGCCAGCCCATGTCGGGGGCCCGCCCCTGGTTTCGCTCGCTGTCCACGCGCGACTTGAAGCCCGCGTCGGGAGACACCAGCGCGCCCCCCTCCCCCGTGGCGAGCTGCTTGTTGGGGTAGAAGCCGAAGGTGGCGGGGTGGCCGCGGGCTCCCACCTGCCTGCCGTCTGCGTGGACGGCGCCCAGTGCCTCACACGCGTCCTCGACGATCCACAGGCCGCGATCGGCGGCCAGCTCCTCGAAGCCGGGCATGTCGGCCGGATAGCCGAAGATGTGCACGGGCAGGAGACCGGTGGTTCGCGATGTGATCGCGGCGGCGGCCGCGGCGGGAGCGATGTTCAGGGTGCGGCGGTCGATGTCGCAGAACACCGGCCGGGCGTTCTCGTACATCACGCAGTTCGCCGAGGCCACGAAGGAGAACGGCGAGGTGATCACCTCGTCGCCCTCCTCGATCCCGCTCGCGCGGACGGCGAGATGCAGCGCCGCGGTACCGCTGGAGATCGCCGAGACGTGCTCGGCGCCCAAGAAACGTCCGAGCCCGGATTCGAACTGGGTCAGGCGCGGACCCAGCGACAGGTGCCGTGAGCGAAGCGTCTCCAAGAGCAGCTCCTCCTCGCGAGGGCCGAGGTCCGGGCGAGCCAGCGGGATCGGCTCGTCGCCTCCGGGCAGTCCCGCAGAGGTGCCGTCCCGCGTCACGCGCTCGGCGCTCGGGCGGGGTGTCCGGCTCCGGGCCGGCGGGCGGGCAGCATCCCGGCCTCCAGCGAGTCGACCAGCGCCTCCCAGCTGGCCTCGATCACGTTCTCGGACACCCCTATGGCGCCCCAGGTGTCGCGACCGTCGCTGGCGTCGAGCAACACGCGCGTGACCGCGCCGGTGCCCTTGGTCTCGTCGAGGATCCGGACCTTGAAGTTCACGAGCTCGATGTCCCGCAGGTGCGGGTAGGTCTCCCCGATCGCCCCGCGCAGCGCCCTGTCCAGCGCATGCACCGGACCATTGCCCTCGGCGGTGCGCACGCAGCGCTCGCCGCCCTCGACCCAGACCTTGACGGTCGCCTCCGTTTGGACCCTCCCGTCCTCGCGCTTCTCGACGATCACCCGCCACGACTCGAGCCGGAACAGCGGCTCATAGGCGCCCGCCTCGCGCCGGATCAGCAGGTCGAAGGAGCCGTCGGCCGCCTCCAGGTGGTAGCCGCGGTGCTCGAGCTCCTTGACCCGCTCGGACACGCGCGCGGCGGCCTCGGGCCCGAGCTGGACGCCGGTCTGATCGGCGCGGGCCTGCACCGTTCCCCGGCCCGACAGCTCGGAGATCAGCAGCCGGCGATCGGCGCCCACCTCGGACGGGTCGATGTGCTCGAAGGTGCGCGCATCGCGGCTCACGCCGGCCACGTGCAGTCCGCCCTTGTGGGCGAAGGCGTTGGCCCCGACATAGGGCTGGTTTGGGTTCGGGGCCACGTTGCAGATCTCGTCGACCAGGTGGGAGGTCTCGGTCAGGTGCGCCAGCCGCGGCGGGGCCACGCAGTCGTAGCCGAGCTTGAGCTGGAGGTCGGCCAGGATCGTGACCAGGTTGGCGTTGCCGCACCGTTCCCCGTAGCCGTTCATCGTGCCCTGGACCATGCGAGCGCCCCTCTGCACCGCGGTCAGGCTGTTGGCCACACCGACACCGGCGTCGTCGTGGGTGTGGATGCCGATCTGGGCGTGCTCGCCGAGCTGGGCGACCACGTCGGCCGTCGCATCATCGACCGCCGGGGGAAGCGTGGCCCCGTTGGTGTCGCACAGCGTCACATTCTCGGCGCCGGCCTCGACGGCGGCGCGCAGGCAGCGGAGGCTGTAGGCGGGATCGTCGGCGTAGGCGTCGAAGAAGTGCTCGGCGTCGTACACGACCCGCTTGCCCTGGCTGCGCACGAAGGCGACCGAGTCGCTGATCATCCGCAGGTTCTCCTCCGGATCGACCCGGGTGACCTTCTCGAGGTGCAGCGACCAGGTCT
>JBBJOH010000155.1:0-4071 GCA_037720995.1 Thermoleophilaceae bacterium | reverse complement strand
GTGGCGCGGGCGCGCGCTTCGGCGCCGGCCGGCCCGGCCACATCCACCAGGGCCAGGACGTGACGGCGGCCTGCGGCACGCCCCTGGTCGCCGTCGCCGCCGGGACGGTCCGGGCCGCGCGGTTCCAGTCCGCGGCCGGCAACTACGTGGTGATCGACGGCGCCAGCCCCGACCAGGACTACGCCTACATGCACCTGCAGTCGCCCACGCCGCTCAAGGTGGGCCAGCCCGTGGCCGCCGGGGCGCCGGTCGGCGCCGTGGGAGACACCGGGCGCGCCCAGGGCTGCCTCCTGCACTTCGAGCTGTGGAGCGCACCGGGCTGGTATGTGGGCGGACGGCCGTTCGATCCGCTGCCCCAGCTCCAGGCCTGGGACGCCGCGAGCTAGGAGACCTACGCCCGGACCCTCCGCCCGGCGCGGACGGCGACCAGCGTGAGGACGCACAGCAGGGCCAGGATCGCGTAGGGCACGGCGTCCGCGGTCGCGTCGGCCAGGGCGCCGCCGCCCGCGCCGCCCAGCACCTGGCCGGCCGCCCAGGCCAGGTTCATCAGCCCGAAGGCAAAGCCCTGGTCGAGACCCGAGGATTCCGAGGCGTCGCTCAGCAGGGCAGCGGCCGGCGCCCAGAAGAAGGACAGGGCCAGCACGGCGGCGATCAGGACCGCGCCCAGCAGCCACACGCCGGCCGGTAGGGGAAGGAGCACAGCGCCGGCCGCCGCGCCGATCAGCCCGATGCGCAGCAGAGGCAGCCGACCGCGGTCATCGGACAGCCGGCCCATCACGGGGTTCAGCGCCGCCTCGACTCCCGCGGCCGCGACGAACAGCGCGCCGATGGTAAGGCCGCGGGCCCCGAGGTCGTCCAGGCGAAGGGGCACCAGGACGTGGACCGCGCCGATGAACAGCGCGGGCAGCGTGAACAGCCAGACGGCCGTCTGCAACCGCCGTGCCCTGAGCGCGGTGGCGAGCTCGCGCCAGGAGCTCTGGCGCCGTCGCGCCGCGCCGGGGGTCGTGGCGGCCCAGGCCAGCAGCACGACGGCCAGGGCGCCGACCAGGGAGAACACCAGCTGCGGGCTGGTCGCGGTGGCCGCGCCGCCGATCACCGGACCCAGCAGCACGCCGAACACGGCCGCCCCCAGGGCGGCGCCGATGGTCTGGCCGCGACGGTCGGCCGGGGTCACGCCGATCAGCCACGCCAGCCCCCCGGCCCAGGTACACGCCCCACCCAGCCCCTGCACGAAGCGGGCGCCGTCCAGCAGCTCGATGCTCGTGGCGTGGCCGAAGACGACGCTGGTCACCGCGACCAGGGCCAGGCCGGTGGCGGTCGTCTGCTTGGCCCCGATCCTCCCGGCCAGCCACCCGGCCGGGAGGGAGGCGATCAGCGTGCCGGCGGGATAGGCCGCGCTGAGAAGGCCGGCGGCGGTCTTCGAAAGGCCCAGTTCGTCCTGGTAGGCGGGCAGCAGCGGCGTGATCGCCGCGAAGAACATCGTGTCCACCAGGACGGTGGCCGACACGAGCAGCAACACGCGACGCACGCCTGCACATTGGCAGGGGGCCGGGGGCGAGGCGCCCGCAGATCGTCGGCACGGATGCCGGCGGCGAGGGCGCCGTCCGGCGACCGAGGGGGGCGAATGTTCGGGCTCCCAGGCCTGATGAGGACATGGGCTCCATGGACGACCTGGCCGAGGCACTGCGCGGGCGGCTGATCGAGCGCGCCCGCGCGGGCGGCCCGGCGGCGGGCGACGTGCGCGCCCAGGTGCGCGAGCTGGTGGACTCCGAGGCCCCAGCGCTGACCGGGTCCGAGCGCGAGTCGCTGTGCGAGCGTGTGCTGCGCCTGGCCGGCGGCCTGGGTCCGCTCGAGCCCCTGCTGGCGGACCCGCTGGTGGACGAGGTGATGGTCAACGGCCCCGACCACGTGTACGTGGAGCGGCGCGGCAAGGTGGTGCCCACCGCCGTGCGCTTTGGCTCCGAGAGCGATCTGACGCACGCGATAGAGCGCATACTGGCCCCGCTGGGCCGGCGCGTGGACGAGGCCTCGCCGATGTGCGACGCCCGGCTGGCCGATGGCTCGCGGGTCAACGTGGTGGTGCGACCGCTCTCGCTGGTCGGACCGTGCCTGACCATCCGGCGCTTCCGGCGCGAGGGCTACTCGCTGCGCGACCTGGTGGCCAACGGCACCCTTGCCACCGCCGCGTCCGAGCTGCTGGCCCTGGCGGTGGCCGGCCGGGCGTCGATCCTGGTCAGCGGAGGCACGGGGTCGGGCAAGACCACCACCCTCAACGCGCTGTCGGGCGCGATCCCCGCCGGCGAGCGGGTGGTTACGATCGAGGACGCCGCCGAGCTGTCGCTGCGCCAGGAGCACGTCGTTCGGTTGGAGTCGCGCCCGGCCAACCTGGAGGGCAGGGGGGAGGTGACGATCCGCAGCCTGGTGGTCAACGCCCTGCGGATGCGGCCCGACCGGATAGTGGTGGGCGAGGTCCGGGGCCCCGAGGCGCTCGATCTGCTCCAGGCACTGAACACGGGCCACGACGGCTCGCTGAGCACCGTGCACGCCAACTCGCCCGAGGATGCGCTGAGGCGGCTCGAGACGCTGGCCCTGATGGCCGGGGTGGGCCTGCCCCACGCCGCGATCCGCGAGCAGGTGGCCGGCGCGCTGGACCTGGTGGTGCACCAGACCCGGCGGCCGGACGGCTCGCGTCAGGTCGTGTCGATCTGCGAGGTGACCCGGGTGGCCGGGGGAGCTGCGACCCGCGAGCTCATGCGCGGGGAGGAGGTCATGGCGGCGCGCGAGGGGTCGCTGGCGCGGAGGCTGCAGGGGATCCGGGGTTGAGCGAGGCGGGTGCCATCGCCTTCGCCGGTGCGACCCTGGGATTGCTCGCGGCCGCGGACCTGGCCGCGCTGCTCGCCCCGGCTCTGCACCGCCGCGTGCCCCGCCTGCTCAGGGAGGCCGGCGGTGTGGCCGAGTCGCTGCTGGCCGCCGGCCGGGAGGGTCGCGATCCGGGGGCCCGGGAGCGACGGCGCCTGCTCTGGGCCGGCGGGGGGCTGGCCTTCGCTTTCGGCCTGCTGGTGGCCGGACCGCTGGCCGCCGCGGTCCTGGGGGCCGGCGGCCCCTGGTTGGCCGGGCGGCTCCTGCGTGCGCGCCGGGACCGCTACCGCCGGGCGGTGGACGGACAGGCCGCGGCCGTGGCCGTGGCCCTGGCCGGCGCGCTGAGCGGCGGGCACTCGCTGCGCGCGGCGGTGGCCGAGGCCGCGGTGGGGCTGACCGGCCCCGCCGGTCACGAGCTCGGGCGGGTGGCGGCCGAGCTGGCGGCCGGCGCCCGGACCGACGACGCCCTGGAGTCCATGCGCGGCCGGGTGCGCTCGAGCCGGGTGGACGCCCTGGTGGCCGCGTGCCTGGTCCAGCGCCGTGCCGGAGGAGATCTGGCCATGCTCCTGCGGGAGTGCGCCGAGGCCTTCGGTGACCAGTCCCGGCTCGAGGACGAGGTCAAGAGCGCCACGGCGCAGGCCCGCTTCACCGGCCTGGTCGTCGTGCTGATGCCGCTCGGAGGCGCGCTGCTGGCCGAGCTGGCGCGGCCCGGCTTCTTGATCGGCCTGTGGAGCTCGTTCCTGACCGCTTGGTTGGTGGGCATCGCCATCGTCCTCCAGATCGTCGCCGCCGTGGCCATCCGCCGCCTGGGCCGGGTGCGGTGGTGATCGCGGCCGGATTGGCCTTCGCCTCGGCCCTCCTCGCCGTAGCCGGGCTCGGGGCACTGGCCCCCGTCCGGGCGTCGAGCCGCACAGCGGCGCCCCGAGCGCTCAGGCTCCTGGCCGCCCTCGGGTCCGGCGCCGCGGGAGGCCGTCACGCTCCGCAGGACCTGGAGCGCCGGATCGCCGCCGCCGGGCGGCCCGCGGGCCTGGAGGCGCGCGAGCTCCTCGCGGCCAAGCTCGCCTCCACCGTGGCCGGGGGCGCAGCCGGCGTCCTGCTCGGGGCGATCGCCCCTGGGCGACTGGGCCTGCTCCTGGTGCTCGCCGGCCCGGCGGCGGGCTTCATGGCCCCCGACGCGTGGCACCGCCGGGCGGGGCAACGGGCACGGCGGGT
>JBBJOH010000154.1:0-4106 GCA_037720995.1 Thermoleophilaceae bacterium | reverse complement strand
CGAGCAAGACGCTATTAACGGCCTAGCACGTGCTCGGCGGGCTGGCCCGTGCCGGCGCCCAGCGCGGAGACATCCTCACCGCGGTCGGCGGCGGCGTGGTGGGCGACCTGGCCGGGCTGTGCGCCGCGCTCTACCAGCGCGGCATGCGCTGCGTCCAGGTCCCCACGACGCTGGTGGCCCAGGTCGACTCGGCCTACGGAGGCAAGACTGGGGTGAACCTTCCCGAGGGCAAGAACTACGCCGGGGCCTACCACCAGCCCTCAGCCGTGGTCTGCGACCCCGGAGCGCTGGACACGCTTCCGGCGGCCGAGCTGGCGGTTGGCTACGCCGAGGTGGTAAAGACGGCGCTGATCGCCGGTGGCCCGCTGTGGTCGCGCGTGCGCGCCGGCGGACCGGTCGACGAGCCGACGATCCTGGGCTGCGTGCGCACCAAGCTCTCCGTGGTTGCCTCCGACGAGCGCGACGAGGGCCGGCGCCAGGTGCTCAACCTGGGGCACACCGTCGCCCACGCGATCGAGGCGGCTACCGGCTATGAGCGCTACCGCCACGGCGAGGCGGTGGGCATCGGCCTGCTGGCCGCCCTGCGCCTGTCGGACCGCGACGCCCTGCGCGGCGAGGTGGCCGAGCTGCTGGCCGCGCACGGGTTGCCTGTTTGCTTCAAAGGTGCGAGCGTCGACGAGGTGGTGGCCCTGACCCTAAGGGACAAGAAGCGCTCCGGCGACATGGTCCCCTTCGTCCTGGTGCAGGCGCCCGGTGAGGTCACGCCCGGTCACAAGGTCCCCGAAGCGGCGCTGCACGAGGCCGTCGCCGAGGTGCACGGGCCATGAACACACGCAAGCGGATCCAGGTTCTGCACGGCGTCAACCTCGACCAGCTCGGGCGCCGCGATCCCGACGTCTACGGAACGTTCAGCCTCGCCGAGCTCGAGACCCAGATCAGTCGCTGGGCGGCCGAGCTGGAGTGTCAGGTGTCGTTCTGGCAGACCAACCACGAGGGTGAGTACTGCGAGATGCTGCACCTGGCCAGCGAGCGCACCGACGGGCTGATCCTCAACCCCGGCGCCTGGACCCACTACTCCTACGCGATCCGCGACGCGCTCGAGATCGTGGGCGTCCCGGCGGTGGAGCTGCACATCTCAGAGGTCGACGGCCGCGAGGACTGGCGCCGGCAGTCGGTGCTCGCCGACCTGTGCGTCGGGCGCGTCCAGGGCAAGGGCGCGGAGGGGTACCGCGAGGCGCTCGAGATCCTGAAGGGCGAGTTGACCGAATGAGCCACGGCTCGCGGGGTGACCGCGTGGCCGAGGTGCTCGCACAGCGTGAGCTGGACTCGCTGCTGGTCTCGGATCTGACCAACGTCCGCTGGCTGACCGGCTTCACGGGCACCAACGGCGCCGCTGTGGTCACCCGCGAGCGCCGCCTGTTTCTCACCGACTTCCGCTACACCGAGCAGGCCGAGGATCAGGTGGTGGACTTCGAGCGGCTGCCGGCCGGCCGCGATCTCGTGGCTGACATGGCCGAGCACCTGACCGGCCGCGCCGGCTTCGACGATGCGCACGTGAGCGTGCGCACCCACGCCAGGCTGGCCGAGAAGGTGCCCGGCGGCGTGACGCTGACGGCGGCCGGCGGCGCCATCGAGAGCCTTCGCGAGGTCAAGGACCCGGGCGAGATCGAGTGCATCGCCGCCGCCGCCGAGCTCGCCAGTGGAGCGCTGGAGCGGGTGCTCGAACGGGGGCTGGTGGGCCGAACCGAACGCGAGGTGGCCCTGGATCTGGAGCAGGAGATGCGCCTGGCCGGGGCGCCAGGGCCTTCGTTTCCCTCCATCGTGGCCGCGGGCGCCCACGGCGCGCTGCCCCACGCGGTGCCCCGCGACTGGGAGATCCCCTCGGGCGTGCTCGTGGTCATCGACTGGGGCGCGCTGCTGGACGGCTACTGCTCGGACTGCACCCGCACGGTGGCCACCGGCCCGCTGGACGACGAAGCCACCGAGGCCTACGAGCTCGTGCGTCGCGCCCAGCAGGCCGGACTCGCGGCGGTTCGCGCGGGCGCCGGCTGCGCGTGGGTGGACGCCGTGGCCCGCGAGGTGATCGCCGAGGCGGGCCAGGGAGAGCGCTTCGGCCACAGCCTGGGGCACGGGGTGGGCCTGGAGGTGCACGAGGGCCCGACGCTGTCCAAGCGCTCGGAGGGCGACCTGCGGGCGGGCAACGTGGTGAGCGTGGAGCCCGGCGTGTACCTCCCGGGCAGGCTCGGCGTGCGAATCGAGGACCTGGTCGCCGTGACCGACGGCGGCGCCGACGTCTTCACGCAGCTTCCCAAGGAGCTCCTGATCGTCGATTAGCGGCCGAGTGAGGGGAGCTTCTTCAGCTTCCTGACCGGTACCGCGTACTTCGACGGCTTGGTCGGGACGACCGGGTTCTCGATCTCGTCCAGGCGCTTGAGCAGCTCGGGCCACTGTCCCGGGCGCAGGATCGCGCGCGCCTGCTTGGAGAGCTTGGAGTTGGCGCCGTAGCGCGGCCTAAAGCCCACGTGGATGTGGTCGGCGTGGTCGTCCATGGCCATGGTGTTCGCGCCCCGGTCCAGCAGCGAGATGATCTGGTGGGGGGCCATCGTGCCCTGCAGGCGCATGAGGCGACGGACCGCCTGCTCGGTGATTCCGCCCGGATCCTGGTTGCCCAGGACGGAGACGCCGTTGACCTTCGAGATGTCCACCGCGTTGCCCGAGGAGTGCTCGGACACGTTGCCCGACGCAGTGAGCAGGCCGTGGTTGCCCTTCAGGCTCGACACCGTGGGACGCAGGCCCGACTCGGCCAGGTAGGCGAGCGTGGCCAGCACCCGCCGGTCGATCTGCCCTGAGCCGATGTCCTCGCGCCCGCTGGGATCGAGGTCGATCCGCGAGTCGCCCAGCACCCGCTTCTCGAGCGCCGGCTTGGGCATCAGCAGGACCTGGCCGATCGAGTAGCCGTCGCCGCCGTCGCGCAGGGCGTTGCGGCCCGAGGCGCGGTAGATGGAGGTTGCTTCGAGCAGCTTCCAGCCGTCGAGGATCGGCTTGGGGTCGATCGTGGGGGCGCCCTTGCCGGCGGGACGGATGGCGAAGCGCAGGTGGGGGGCCTTGCCGGGGCGTGAGCCGGCCGGGGCGCCGGCGCCCTGCGCCCCGACGGTGCCCAGCGGAGCGCCGGCCATGACGTGGGAGCCCCGGCGCAGCCTGCGCAGCTTGAAGCGCTTGGGGTCCAGGCGCACGGGGCGGGCGTAGCCGTCGTAGGTGCTCACGCCGCTCTTGGCCTGCATGTCCAGCAGCTGGTCCGCCCCGCCGTTCTCGCGGGCGCCGGGGAGGGAGGGATGGGCGAAGAGGCGCTGCTTGATCCCGGCGGCCTGGTCGTTGCGTCCGGCGTCGGCCTTGATGCGCGGACGGCGCTTGGCGCGCCTCGGCTGGCGCCCCGCGGAGGCGGGACGGGTCGGCTTGGGGTCCCTGGCGCCGCGGTTGGCCTTCACGGCCCGGGTGGAGCCGGCCGCAGACCCCGCCTCGTCCTTGGGCACCGCGTAGTAGCGGGCGGTGGAGCCCAGCCCGGCGTAGGTGTAGCGGTTGCCGTACACGTCCTGCACGACCACGTAGCGCCCCATCCTCCGGCTTCGCCCGACCTTCTTGACCTGGCCGTCGTTGGTGGCCACCACGGGCGCCCCCTTCTTGGCGAAGATGTCGACCGAGCGGCGGTCGTCCTTGGACTCAACCACGTTGGCGGCGTTCTGGCCCGCCTTGAGCTTCTTGCCCTTGCCCGCGAGGGTGGCCTTCTGCTCCTTGAGGTCGTCGGCGTAGCGGGCGCGGGAGGCGACGGGGAAGCGGCCCTCGGTCAGCCCGGTCAGCGACCCGACCAGGTCGGCGGGAACGCCGGCGATCAGCTTGGCCCTGAGCATCACCGAGTCGACGTACCAGCCCGCGTGGTTGTAGGCGAAGATCCCCCGGCGGGCGTCCTTCTCATAGCCCGCGGCCTTGAGGTAGCGCGCGGCGGCGAAGATCGCGTCCACGGGGTTGAAGGGGTCCTTCTTGCCGTCCTTGTTCGCGTCGACGCCGTATTGCCTCCAGGTGGCCGGCATGAACTGCATCCAGCCCAGCGC
>JBBJOH010000153.1:0-4118 GCA_037720995.1 Thermoleophilaceae bacterium | reverse complement strand
CCCGGGCCCTTACCGGCGAGCCCGACCTCCTGCTTCTCGACGAGCCCACCAACCACCTGGACATCGCCTCGCTCGAGTGGCTGGAAGAGCACCTCACCTCCCTAGACGCCGCCATCGTGCTGGTGGCCCA
Organism: Thermoleophilaceae bacterium; assembly: GCA_037720995.1. GTDB lineage: Bacteria > Actinomycetota > Thermoleophilia > Solirubrobacterales > Thermoleophilaceae > JAAYBF01. The sequence goes on along the minus strand of JBBJOH010000153.1, from coordinate 3,988 downwards.
CGACCGCTGGTTCCTGGAGGCCGTGGGCACGTCGGTGCTCGAGCTGGAGGCCGGCCGCTCGCGCTTTTTCCCCGGCACCTGGACCGCGTGGCGCAAGGAGCAGGCCATGCGCGAGATGGCGCTGGGCAAGGCGATCGACAAGCAGGAAGCAGAGATCGCCCGCATGGAGCGGTTCGTGGAGCGCTTCCGGGCCAAGGCGACCAAGGCGCGCCAGGCGCAGTCGCGCCAGAAGCGGCTGGACAAGATGGAGCGGATAGAGCGCGACCCGCGCGACGAGCGCTCGCTGTCGTTCTCCTTCAAGGAGCCCGAGCGCTCGGGCCGGGTGATGTTCGAGCTCAGCGGCGGGCGGATCGAGGTCCCCGGCCGGGTGCTGGTGACGGACGCCGACATGCACGTCGAGCGCGGCGAGCACGTGACGCTGGTGGGCGGCAACGGGTCGGGCAAGACCACGCTGATCCAGGTGCTGACCAGGCGCTCCGAGCTCTCCGAGGGCAAGCTCTCCACCGGCCACAACGTGCACCTGGGCTACGTGTCCCAGCACACCGAGGGCCTGTCCGAGGACGGCACACTGCTGGAGGCCACCCAGCGGGCCACCGGCCTGACCCCCGGCAGGGCCCGCGCGCTGCTCGGCAAGTTCCTGTTCTCCGGCGATGACGCGCAGAAGCCCGTGGACGGGCTCTCCGGCGGCGAGCGCCAGCGCTTCTCGCTCGCGGTGCTCGTGAACTCGGGGGCCAACATGCTTGTGCTCGACGAGCCCACCAACCACCTCGACGTGGAGAGCCGCGAGGCGCTGGAGGACGCGCTGCGCGGCTTCCCCGGATCCCTGCTGCTGGTCTCCCACGACCGCGCGCTGCTGGACGCGGTGGGCAGCCGCACGGTGGCGATCGAGGACGGGCGGTTGCGCACCTACGAAGGCGGGTGGGCTGATTACGTCGAGCACCGCGATGCCGCGCGGGACGCGGCTGAGCCGGCGAAGCCCGAGAAGGCCAGGCCGAAGGCTCCGGCCACCGCCAAGGCCGACGGCTCGTCGGGCAACGGTGTGAAGGCCCCCTCCAAGAACGCCAGGCGCGATCAGGCCCGGCTGGAGAAGGAGATCGAGGCGGCGGAGACCGCGCTGGTCTCGCTGGAGGATGAGCTGGCCGACCCGTCGGCCTGGGGCGACCCGCGCAACTCCGCCAAGTCCTCGGAGCGCCACGAGAAGGCCAAGCGGCGGGTGGAGGAGCTGTACGCGCGGCTCGAGGTGGTGGGCGGGTAGCTTCGGCCGTGGGCGGGGGTGACGGGTCTAGGCCGGGCGTGCGAACAGACGGCTGGCGCATGCCTACCACAACAGACAACCGGGCGGCCTGCCTGCCTGACGTGTGATGCACGGAATCCGTGCATTTGACGGCAAGCAACCCGCTGTCGGCCTTGCCTGACGTGTGATGCACGTCCAGCGTGCCCGCGAGTCGGCCGCGTGTCTGGCCTCGATCTATCAGCCGCGGAAGCGGCTGTTTCGGGCGCCTTCGGCGGCCACCTTCCCGCCGGTGCGGCACCATTATCGTACAGTGCTACACTGGCTCCTATGCCAACCACCCGCCCGCGCTACACGGTCACTGACGTTGGGGACATCGCCGAGATGCTCGACGTGGCGGCCCACCGCTGGCCGGATGAGCCTCGGCGCAAAGAGCTGCTCGTCCGTTTGGCGGCTGTGGGTCGGGATGCCGTCTCGCAGGAGCTCGCGGCAGCCGACAGCTCACGGCGCCGGGAGCGACAGCGCGATGCGGTTGGCAAGATACGCGAGCTCGTGGACTCGGAGTCGCTGCTCGACGACGCCGCCTGGCGTTGAGTCGCCTCCTGCTGGCCGACAAGTCAGCCCTCATCCGCGGGCTTGATGTCGAGTCACAGCGGCAGGACGACGAGGTGTGCCTGTGCCCGGTCACCCGTCTCGAAATGCTGTACAGCGCGCGCTCGCCCGCCGACTATGCAGCTGTGGAGGAGGCGCTCAACGCCTTTCGCCACCTACGGATGGACGTCCACACCTTTGCCGCCGCCGAAACGGCTCAGCGAGAGCTCGCGGCCTTGGGAGAGCACCGGGTCCCTATTCCCGACCTGTTGATTGCAGCGTGCGCGCACCAACACGGCGCCGATGTCCTGCACGTCGACCGTCACTTCGACACCCTCGCCAAGGTGCTCGGATTCCGCGCGCGTCGCCTGTCGAACGACTAGGAGACCCGAATCCCCGCCGCCGGCGTCAGACGCGCTCGAAGGCGATCCCGGCGGCGGTCAGCCGCCCGGTCAGCGCCTCGCCCATCGCCTGCGCCGTGGTGACCTGGCCCGCCGTCTGCGGCAGCTCGTCGTGGGCCAGGCAGAGCGCGGCCTCCGACAGCATCTTGGCCGTCTCGCCGTAGCCCGGGTCGCCGCCGCTGACCTCACACACCACGCGCTCACCCCCACCCTCGCCGACGAAGCGCACGTTGAACCACCCCTTGGCCCGCTGCTCGGGCGTGGGCCCGTGGCCCGACTCGACCCGGCCCTCCAGGAACCTGCGGGCCGGCGGGATCTGAGCGAGTCCGACGAGCCCGGCCAGGCCCGCCACACCCCCGACGGCCATCGGCAGGCGCTTGATCGCCACGTAGTGGCCGTAGGAGAAGTCGGGACCGTAGGCGTCCAGGGCGCGCGCCGAGCGCAGGATGACCTGCGGATCGATCGTGGGCAGCGGCAGCACCCAGGCGTCCACGGTCGACTCGCGCCGCGGCACGCCCTTGATGCCGCGCACCGTGCGCCCACCCTCGCGGCGGGGCTCTGCCTTCTTGCGCTCGGACGCCGCCGCGGCCGTCTTGCGCAGGCGGGACATGGCCGCCAGCGCGGACTGGTAGGTGCCGCCCGAGAAGGTGCCGCCCGCGCGGACGAAGCCCTCGACCTTCAGCGCCACGCCTTGGGGCAGCTGGCCGACGGTGAACAGGGCCCCCAGGTCGTGGGGGATCGAGTCGAAGCCGCACGTGTGAACCAGCCGGGCGCCGGACTCGACCGCCCGGGCGTGGTGTCGCACATAGCACTGGTCGACGAACTCGGGCTCTCCGGCGAGGTCCACGTAGTCGGTGCCCGCCGCCGCGCAGGCGGCCACGAGCGGATCGCCGTAGTGGATGTAGGGCCCGACCGTGGTGATCACCACCCGCGCGCCCTCCGCAACCCGGCGCAGCGAGGCCAGGTCGGTCACGTCGGCCTCGAGCAGGTCCGGCTCGCCGGCGCCCTCGCGGAGGCTCAGGCGCGCCTGCAGCGCGTCCAGCTTGGCCCGGTTGCGCCCGGCCAGCGCCCACGATGTGCCGTCGGGCATGGCGCCCGCCAGGTACTCGGCCGTGAGGGCCCCGGTGAAGCCGGTGGCGCCGAAGAGGACGATGTCGTGATCGCGTTCGCCTGAGGCCATGCGCCCACCGTATTACCTCGGCGTGTAGTGCCGGCGCCGGCGGGGTACACCAAGCCGATTACGCGATGGTCACCGGATCACGGGGCGTGCACGTGATCTGCCCCCTGCGTCGCGATCACGACTTCACCGAGGTGCATCGCTTCGCCCGCTCGCTGGCCGAGGCCATGGTGGCCGACGATCCGAGAAAGCTCACGCTTGAGTGGCATGTCGCCGAGCGCGGATCGAAGATCTACCTGGACGTGAACCGGATCGCCTACGCCCAGCACGCGGTGTCGCCCTACTCGCCGCGGGCGCGCGACCGCGCCCCCGTCGCCCCGCCGCTACACTGGGAGGAGCTGGCGGACTCAAAGCTGCGACCCGACCGCTTCACGGTGAAGAACATCGCCGCGCGGATCGACTCCGAGGGCGACCCCTGGAAGGGAATGGGCCGCCGGGCGCGCAAGCTGCCGGGGAGCTGAAGCGGGGGCGGTCGTCTCCCTTCCTACAGGCCCCCCGGCGCGGCTTCTGGGGCCAGGCCGACCCGCCGCCCCGCCCTGCCACACTCTCCCGATGCCGGAGACGACCACGTTGACCGCCGAGGCCGCC
>JBBJOH010000152.1:0-4121 GCA_037720995.1 Thermoleophilaceae bacterium | reverse complement strand
GCGGCTCCGCGTCCAGCCGCTGAAAGCTAGCAGCGGCGCGGGAGAGACCTCACTCGCCGGAGAACGTGGCCCGCCGACGTCGCCTTCGCGTGCGTGGGAGACGACGTCGTCGCTCACTCCCGCAGCTCCGCCGCCACCTCGGCCAGCTCCTCGCCCTCGGGCTCGCGCGGCTGGCCGGGAAGCCGCAGCGGGTCGTCGCTCCAGCGCGGGATCACGTGCACGTGGAAGTGAAAGACGGTCTGCCAGGCCGCGGCCTCACAGGAGTTCAGGAGGTTGACGCCCTCGGCGCCGAGAGCGTCGCGCATGCGGATGGCCAGGCGCTGGGCCGCTTCGAGGGTATGGCCGAGGTCGGGGGAATCGATCTCGTAAAGGTTGCGGTGATGCTGCTTGGGGATCACCAGCGCGTGGCCCCGCGTCCAGGGGCTGATGTCCATGAAGGCGAGGGTGTCGTCGTCCTCGGCGATCTTCTCGGCCGGCAGCTCGCCGGAGACGATCTTGCAGAAGATGCAATCCGGGTCGGCGGCCATCGGCCGATCACCCTAGTAGCCTCTGCCGGCGGCTGGTGGAGCGCCTACAGCCAGCCCGCCCGCTTGAACTGCCGGTACAGCGTCCCGCACGCCACGAGCATCAGGGCCAGGATCGACGGGTAGCCGTAGGTCCAGCCCAGCTCGGGCATGTGCTCGAAGTTCATGCCGTAGACGGCGGCGATCATGGTCGGCACCGCGGCGATCGCCACCCAGGCCGAGATCTTTCGCATGTCCTCGTTCTGGCGCACGCCGAGCTGGGACAGGTTGGCCTCCAGCACGCTGGTCAGCAGGTCGCGATAGCCCTCCAGCTGGTCCTCCACCCGGTGCAGGTGGTCGTGCACGTCGCGGAAGTAGGCCCGCACCTCCGGGTGGATCTGGGGCACGTCGCGGTTGGCCAGGCGATCCATCGGATCGCTCAGCGGGGTTGTGGCGCGCAGGAACTGGAGCACCTCGCGCTTGAGTTTGTAGATGCGCTCGGCCCGGTTGGGAGCCGCCTCGGAGAACACGTCGTTCTCGACCTCGTTTATGTCCTCGTCCAGGCCCTCCAGCGCGGGCTGGTACTCATCCACCACCCGGTCGGCGATGGCGTGCAGCACGGCGGCGGGCCCGTGCCTGAGCAGGTCGGGCTGGCCCTCGATGTCCTGGCGCACGTCCTTGAGCTCGGTGGCCTGTCCGTGGCGGACGGTGACGATGAAGCCCTCCCCGATGAAGATGAGGATCTCGCCGAGCTCGATCACCTCCTCATGGTCCACGTAGCGGGCGGTCTTGAGCACCAGGAACACCGTGTCGTCGTAGAGCTCCATCTTCGGCCGCTGGTGGGCGTGGATGGCGTCCTCCACCGCCAGCTCGTGGAGGTTGAACTCACGCGCGACGGAGTCGAACTCCTCCGGACTGGGCTCGTGCAGGCCGACCCACACGAAGTCGTGCTCGTTGTCGATGCCCCCCAGCAGGTCTTCCAGGTGCTGGGAGCCCTGGCGGCGCACCCCATCCTCGTAGACGGCGCAGTCGACGATCATCGCCCCTGATTCTGCCTGACCCGGCGGGCGAATCCGACGGCTTGGTCGCGCCCGCTCACCTCCCCGGTGTAGACGGCCTTCTCCAGGCGGGCCAGCAGCTCGCCCAGCTCGGGCCCCGGCTCCATGTCCAGCTCGCGCGCCAGTTCGTCGCCGCGCACGGGCACCCGGGGTGGGCCCTCGGCCCGCCAGGCGAGCGCGGCGGCCATCAGCTCGCGGGCCAGATCGAGGTGGGCGGCGATCCAGGGGTCCTGGTCCTCGCCCCGCGTGGCCATCCGGTCCGCGCAGGAGAGCAGCGTGACCTCGATCTCCACGGGCTCGGTGGCGCGCAGGTAGGCGTGGATGGCCCCGGCCGAGGGCGGGCGGTGGCGCACCATGAAGCCGAGCGCCAGGTGATGCCGGGTCAGCGCCCCGACGAAGGAGCGCATCCTCTCCGAGGACCTCAGGCGGGTGAGGATTCGCACCGCCAGCTCCTGGCCGGCGGAGTCGTGGCCGATGAAGGTGGGCCGCCCGTCGGGGCGCGTCCCCCGGGTCAACGGCTTGGCGATGTCGTGGAACAACGCTCCAAAGCGCAGCGCCTGGCCACGGGTCATGCCGTCGGCCAGAGGCTCGGCCAGGACCACGCGGATCGCCTCGGCCTGGTCGCCGAAGAAGCGGGGAAGGTCTGCCTCCAGCTCGATCAGGCGCTGGAGCACCTCGATCGTGTGGCGATAGACGTCCAGGTGGTGGAAACGGCTCTGCTCGATCCCATGCAGATCCTCCAGCTCGGGCAGCACGGCGGCCAGGACCCCCAGGCGCCCGGCCAGCTCCAGACCCTCCAGCGCACCCGGCGCCAGGACCAGCCGGCGCAGCTCGGCGTAGACCCGCTCGGACGAGGGCTCGACCAGGCGCGGGGCGGCCTGCGCGGTCAGGCGCTCGGTCGTCCCGTCGGGGGCGAGGCCCAGCTCGGCGGCCAGGCGCACGAGGCGCAGCGGGCGAAGCGGGTCCTCCGCATAGGCCCGGGGGCCGAGCACGCGCAGCGTGCCTCGCTTCAGGTCGGCCAGGCCCCCGTGGGGGTCGATCTCGGCGCCGCCCGCGAGCGCCACGGCGACGGCGTTGACCGTGAAGTCGCGCCGGGCCAGATCCTCCTCGATCGTCTCGCCCTGCAGCGCGGAGACGTCCACCGCGAAGGTCCGCTCGCGATCGAGCGCGCGCCACGAGCCGAAGGCCTCCGACAGGCCGAAGGCCGGCCCGCCGATGGCCCGCGCGACCCGGCGGGGGACGTCCTCCGGGTCACCGGCCACGGCGATGTCCACGTCCACGATCGGCCGCCCGAGCGCGGCGTCGCGCACCACCCCGCCCACCAGCCACGCGGCAGGGCCGCCGGCCAGCGCCTCGCGGACCGCGCGGACCGGCTGGGCGGACTCCAGCGCGGCCAGGGTCACGGCTGCACCTGGCGCGGCACCCTGGCCGTCAGGCCGCAGGTGACCTCGTAGTTGATCGTGTCCAGGCGCCGGGCCACCTCCTCGCACGCGATGCGCCGGCCGCCCTGCTCTCCGATCAGCACCGCCTGGTCGCCCACCCGCACTTCGGAGTCGGGCCCCAGCTCGACGGTTACGATGTCCATGCTCACGGTGCCCACCAGCGGGTGGCGCCGGCCGCCGATCAGCACGTCGCAGTCGTTGGACAGCGCCCGGCGCCAGCCGTCGCCGTAGCCGATCGGCAGCGTGGCCACCAGCGTGGGCCGCCCGGCGGTCCAGCTGCGTCCGTAGCCGGCGGACTCGCCGGGCTCGAAGCGCTTGACCGCGGCCACGTAGGTCTCCAGCGACAGGGCCGGCTGAAGGCCCTGGGCGGCGGCGTCCTGCTGAAAGGGATCGAGTCCGTAGACGGCCACGCCACAGCGGACCATGTCGAAGTGCGAGGACGGGTCTCTCAGCGTGGCCGCGCTGTTGGCGGCGTGGGCGATCACCCCCGGGTGGTCGCCGCGGACCTCCTGGGCAAACGCACCGAAGCACTCGAGCTGGCGGGGGAAGTGCTCGTCGCCAAGCTCGTCGGCGGTGGCGAAGTGGGTCATGACCCCGGCCAGGCTCGCGCGCTCGTGCAGGTCCACGGCCTGCACCAGCCGGCGTGCCTCGGCCACGTCCTTGACGCCCAGGCGCCCCATCCCCGTGTCGAGCTTGACGTGCACCCGGGGGCCGCGGTCGGCGATCGAGTCGAGGAAGCCGCGCTCCCAGACGACGACGTCGGCGTCGGCCTCCAGGGCGATGTCGGCCTCCTCGGGAGAGAGCGCTCCCATCACCAGCGTGGGCGCCACCACGCCACCGGCGCGCAGCGTGGCCGCCTCCTGGGCCGAGGCCACCGCCAGCCAGGATGCGCCTCCCTGAAGCGCGGCCCGGGCCGCCGTGAGGATCCCGTGCCCGTAGCCGTCGGCCTTGACCACGGCGCACAGTGCGGTGTCGCCGGTCAGCCGGGAGCGCAGAAGCGCACAGTTGGCCTCGATCGCGCCGGTGCGGACGCACGCGAGGGCGCGGACCGGCACGTCAGCGACCTGGACGGGGCATGGATGCCCGATCCAGCCTCGACCTCACGCCTGGACGGGGCA
>JBBJOH010000151.1:0-4148 GCA_037720995.1 Thermoleophilaceae bacterium | reverse complement strand
CGGCAAGCCGTTCGTGGTCTCCACCTCCTACAACGGCCGCGGGCCGGTGCACTACAAGCTGGGCAAGAAGGGCCGTTACCGCAGGGTCAACGTGTACTGCAACCCCCGCTTCCGCGGTCTCGGACCCCGGCCCAACACCAGTACGGGCATCGCCGGCGTGGACGCCTTCCTCTACCTCAACCGGCCGGGTGTCTCGGGCGCGGGCACCTGCAACGGCGGCTTCAAGGCCGGCGAGTGGTGGGCGTCGCGTGGTCTGATGTACGCGACGTACGGGACCGAGCTGCTCGGCCCGCCCAGGGGCACCCGCTTCGGCTTCGGCTTCCGGATCTCGCTGTGCCGCCTGGGCGCTCCGGTGAGGGGCGAGGGCACCTACAGCAGCAAGTCGCCCGAGAAGCGCTGCAAGCGCTGAGCCCAGGGTTCTTCCAATCCCGGGGAGGGGCTGCAGACAGCTGTCCGGGCGCCGGCCCCGGGGGCACCGGGCGAGTAAGGTCGACTCGCGAGCCGACTCGGCTTCGCACTCCCGAATGGCTTCCACCACGGCTACCGAGCGCGACGCGCGCCACCTGCGGCGCGCCATCGAGCTGGCCGACAGCGCCCGCGGGCACACCTCGCCCAATCCTCTCGTCGGGGCCGTGATCGTCCGCCACGGCACTGTGCTGGGCGAGGGCCTCCACGCCGGGGCAGGGGAGCCTCACGCCGAGGCCATGGCCCTCGCCGCCTGCACCGATGACCCTTCCGGCGCCACCATGTACGTGTCGCTGGAGCCCTGCTGCCACCAGGGACGCACGCCCCCGTGTACCGAGGCGATCCTCAAGGCAGGCATCGGACGTGTGGTGGTTGCCTCTGACGATCCGACCGACAAGGCCTCGGGTCGGGGCCTGGGGATCCTGCGTGACGAGGGGGTCGAGGTCGCGATGGTCGACGGCGACGTGTCCCACGAGGCTCGGCTGCTCAACCAGCCGTTTCGCAAGCACGCACGCACCGGGCGCCCGCTTCTGATCCTCAAGTCCGCGATGTCCCTGGACGGCAAGGTGGCCACCCCCTCAGGCGACTCGCAGTGGATATCGGGCGAGGCCAGCCGCGCGCGCGCCCACCGCTGGCGCTCCGAGTGCGATGCGGTGGCCGTGGGCATCGGCACCGCTCGGGCCGACGACCCGCTGCTCACCTCGCGGGTCGAGGGAGCGCCCCGCCAACCGGTGCGCATCGTCTTCGACAGCGAGGTGGCGCTGTCCACCGATTCGCGGCTGGTGCGCAGTGCGGCGGAGGTGCCGGTGCTCCTCGTCTGCTCCCGGGCGGCCAAGCGCACCGCCATCGAGGCCCTGCGCAACGCGGGCGTCGACGTGATCGTGGCCTCAGGGGCGAACGAGGCCGCGCGCGCCGCCGAGGCGCTGGACCAGATCGGGGCCCGCGGAATCCAGTCGATCCTGCTGGAGGGCGGCCCTCACCTGGCCGGGGTCTTTCTGGACGCGGCTCAGATCGACGAGGCGCGGATCTTCATCGCCCCGATCCTGATCGGTGGCCGGGACTCGCGCGGCGCCGTCGAGGCCCAGGGCGCCCAGCGCGTCGCCGACGCCGCTCGCGCCCTGGGCACCACCGTGGAGAGCATCGATGACGATGTCCTGATCACCGCCCGCCTGAGGGAGTGGTAGCCCTGTTCACCGGGCTCGTGAGCGCCACCGGAGTGGTGAGGCAGGCCCAGCCGACGGTCGGCGCCACGCGCCTGGCCATCGAGGCCGGCGGCGACCTGGCGGGCGAGTTGGCCGAGGGTGACTCCGTGGCGGTAAACGGCGTCTGCCTGACGGCCACCGGGGTCGACGGGCCGGTCTTCTGTGCCGACGTCATGGCCGAGACGCTCGGGCGCTCGTCGCTTGGGCCCCTGGGGCACGGCGACCGCGTCAACCTGGAGCTCCCGCTTCGCGCGGCCGACCGGCTTGGAGGACATATCGTCCAAGGCCACGTCGACGGGGTCGGCGAGATCCGGTCGATCGCGCAGGACGGCTTTGCCCGGCTGGTGGAGGTGGCGGTGAAGCCGCTGCTGCTGCGCTACGTGGTGGAGAAGGGGTCGATCGCGGTCGACGGCGTCTCCCTGACCGTGGTGGCCCTCAGCGCCGACTCGTTCACGGTCTCGCTGATCCCCGAGACACTGGAGCGGACCACGCTGGGGTCGGCCGTGCGCGGCCGAGCCGTGAACCTGGAGGTGGACGTGCTCGCCAAGTACGTCGAGAAGCTGGCCTCCCATACCGTGGTGGCCCCATGAGCACGTCCAAGACCACGTTCTCCACCATCGAGGAGGCGATCGAGGAGATCCGCGCCGGCAGGATGGTCGTGGTCGTCGACGACGAGGACCGGGAGAACGAGGGCGACCTGACGATGGCCGCCCAGTTCGTGACTCCCGAGGCGATTAACTTCATGGCCACCTTCGGGCGCGGGCTGATCTGCTTGACCCTGGCGCCCGACCGCTGCGACGAGCTGGGCCTCGACCTGATGGCGGCCAAGAACGAGTCGCCGTTCGAGACCGCGTTCACCGTGTCGATCGAGGCCCGGGAGGGCGTGTCCACCGGGATCTCGGCTCACGACCGGGCCCAGACGATGCAGGTGGCGATCGACCCGAAGTCGCGTCCGCGCGACCTGGTCCAGCCCGGACACGTCTTTCCGCTGAAGGCCAAGCCGGGTGGGGTGCTGGAGCGGACCGGTCAGACCGAGGCGTCGGTGGACCTGGCGAGGCTGGCCGGCCTGAACCCCTCCGGCGTCATCTGCGAGATCATGAACGACGACGGGTCGATGGCGCGGGTCCCCGATCTCGAGGCCTACTGCGTGCGCCACGACCTGAAGATGGTCACGGTCGCCGACCTGATCGCCTACCGGCGAAAGCACGACAAGCTGATCGAGCGTGTGGTGGAGGCCGCCATGCCAACCGCTTTCGGCGACTTCCACGTCGTCGGCTTTCGCTCCCTGATCGACGACAAGCACCACGTGGCCATGGTCAAGGGCGAGGTCTCCGGCCAGCCGGACGTGCTCGTGCGCGTGCACTCCGAGTGCCTGACCGGCGACGTGTTCCACTCCTTGCGCTGCGACTGCGGCCAGCAGCTCGAGGACGCCCTGCTGCGCATCGAGCAGGAGGGCACCGGCGTGCTGCTCTACCTGGCCCAGGAGGGCCGCGGGATCGGGCTGCTCAACAAGCTGAAGGCGTACAAGCTGCAGGAGCAGGGCCTCGACACCGTCGACGCCAACCTGGAGCTGGGGATGCCGGCCGACCTGCGCGACTACGGCATCGGCGCCCAGATACTGGTGGACCTCGGGCTGTCCTCGCTGCGGCTGCTGACCAACAACCCGAAGAAGATCGTCGGCCTGGAGGGCTACGGGCTGACCGTCACCGATCAGGTCCCGATCGAGCACCCCCCGGGCGCTCACAACAAGGACTACCTGCGGGCCAAGGCCCGGCGGATGGGGCACCTGCTCCATCACCAGGGCCTCGCGCTCGACGAGGAGATGATCCTGGAGGAGCAGGTGACCGACCGCGAGCGGGCCGCGGAGGACGAGCGCGGCGATGGCTGACCTCTACGCGATCGCCGTCGGCCGCTTCTACGAGGACCTGGCCGACCGCCTGGTCGACGGCGCCACCCGGGTATTCGACGAGGCCGGCGCCTCCGTGGAGGTCCACGACGTTCCCGGCGCCTACGAGCTGCCGCTGGCCGCCCGCTACTGCGCCGACAGTGCACGCTACGAGGGGGTGGCGTGCCTCGGAGCCGTCATCCGCGGGGAGACAGACCACTACGACTTCGTCTGCTCCGAGGCGGCGGCGGGGATCGCCCGCGTGTCGCTGGACACGGGCGTGCCGTGCGCGTTCGGCCTCCTGACGGTAAACGACATGGATCAGGCCCTCGCCCGAGCCGGCGGCGGCAAGCGCCACCAGGGTGAGGACGCCGCCCGCGCGGTTCTGCGCATGGTCGAGTTGCGCCGGTCGCTGGCGTGATGCCCTCGATCGGGTGCTGAGGAGGGCGGGTGCTACCGTGTCGCGCCGTGCCTAAGGTCTGCTACAGCTGCGGAAAGGGCCCTGCGTTCGGGCAGAGTCGGAGCCACTCGATGGTCGCCACCAAGCGTCGCTTCAACCCGAACCTCCAGAAGGTGCGCATCGACGTGAAGGGCTC
>JBBJOH010000150.1:0-4150 GCA_037720995.1 Thermoleophilaceae bacterium | reverse complement strand
GCCGGTCAGTACGCGAACAGCTCGACCCGGTAGCCGTCCGGGTCGACCACCTGCACGCGCGTCATCGCCTCGTCCTGCCACTCGGCCTCCTCCACCCCCGCCGCCGCAAAGCGCTCACGGGCGCGGTGGACCTCCTGCGCGTCTTGGGCCCGGAAGCCGAAGTGGTTGGTTCGCGGAAGAGGCGTGGGTGGCTCGCCTTCGCTGAGCGCCAGCAACCCGCCCCCGCGCCCACTCAGGATCAGCAGGTGGTCGTCGTCGTGCACCCGCTCGCTGAGGCCGAAGTGCTCGGCATAGAAGTCGGCGGAGCGGTCGCGATCGGACACCGTGAGCGCTACGTGGTTGAGCACCACGCCGCCTATACCTCCTCGCCGCTGCCGTCGGCCAAGCTCTGAACCACCCGCGCGAACTCCCGTAGGTCGTCCAACCTCCCCAGCGAAGCGAACACCTCGCCATCATCGATGTCCAGGTACATGTGCACGAGGATGTTGCGCTGGCCCGCCGCGCGGGCCAGCCGGTCCAGCCGCGCGCCGATTCGCTCAGCGTCTACCAAAGCGTCCCTCCGCCAAACGGCCCCGCCGGCCGGCCGACAAGACCTCCCGCAGCGGCGCGGTGTCGAGGTAGTCGAGCAGCGCCCGGGTCTCGAAGCGCACCCGCGCGAGAGGATCGCGGTCGACCAGCAAGGCCCCATCTCTGAGCACGCGGTGTCGGAACAACGGCGGCGCACGATCGAGAAGCACGAGGTCCACCTCATCCGTGCCCAGCGCGTCGATCGCGGCCACGAGGAGGTCCGCTCGCACGTCCGGGGTGGCCTCGCCCGGGTGAGCGGTCAGCGCGACCGCCACGTCCACGTCAGAGAGGGGACCGGGGGCACGCGTCGCCTGGGAGCCGAACAGGTAGGCGCCGCGACCGGCTCCCGGTCCAGCGCGCCCGCCAGTCTCTCGCGCGCGACGGCATCCACGCGCGGCACTTCGGCATGCTGATCGACCTTGGTCATCTCATCAATCGTGGCGCATCGCGCGGATGCCCGCGCAGACTCAGCCCACGATCACGAACACCACGAGCGCCGCGAACATCGCCGCCCAGGCCACGGCCGCCGGCGCCCCCGCCGAGCGGCGCTCGAGCCGCCACAGCGCCAGCGCCCCGCCGGCCAGGGCGAGTACCCCGGCCGCGGTGGCGTACCGGTCGAGCTTCCAGTCGGTCAGAGTCAGGCCGAGCACCACCGGGATCGTGGACTGGAAGGCCATCGCCCCGGTCACGTTGCCCACGGCCAGCATGTCCTTGCCCTTGCGCATCCAGATCACGCTGTTCAGCTTCTCGGGCAGCTCGGTGGCCAACGGGGCGATGATCAGGGCCAGCACCAGCACCGACACCCCGACGCTCTCGGCCACCTTGGTGATCTCCTCCACGAACAGCTCCGCGCCGCCGATGATCAGGGCGAGGGCCACCACGAGCTGGGCGCCGATCTGGAGGCGCGTGGGCGGATCGTCCTTGGACGCGTCGAAGGTGAGGGCCTTCAGCTCCTCCTCGCCCTCGGTCTCTCCGCCCCCCTTGACGGTCCGGTACACGTACAGCGCATAGACGCCGAGCAGCACGGCCGCGCCCGCCAGGTGCAGCGGCTTGGAGTCGAGCTGCCCGAGGACGATGGCCAACGCGAAGCTCGGGAAGAAGAAGCCCAGGTCGCGGCGCACCGCGGATCGGTCCACGTCGAGCTCCGCGCCGGTTGACCGGCGTTCGCGGAACACGACCGCCGAGACGGCCACCAGGACCATGGCGACGGTAGCCAGCATGAAGGGCGCGCCGACGATCGCGCCGATCGCCACCTCCTGTCCCTCGGCGCCGGCCAGGACGGCCACGATCGGGATGGTCGACTCCGGAAGTGCCGTCCCCACGGCGGCCAGGAGGCTGCCCACGGCGCTCTGGCCCAGGTCCAGCCGATGCCCGAGCCACTCGACGGCGTTGGTGAAGAGAATCGCGCCGAGCACGATCAGCACGAAGGAGACGGCCAGGAGGAGGACGGTCAAGAGGAGATCAGCCGATCGACGACTCGGCGGGCGGAGGCGGCTCCAGCTGGTCGAGCAGCGAGCGCACGAACCCCTCGAGCACCCGCACGTCCCGTGGCCCCAGCTCTGGGTGGACCTCCCGGGCCAGGCAGCACAGCACGTAGAGGCGCGAGCGGGACCCGTGGATCGGAACGCCGATATAGGACCGGACCCCCAGCCGGCGTGGGTGGGCGAGGTCGCGTACCGCCGGCTCGGCGGCCACGTCGGGCACGATGTTGTCGATCTCGCCCGCCAGCAGGCGGTTGCAGAACGTGTCCTCAAGCGACACCGAGGCGCCGCTGAGGTCACCGGCCCCGGGCCACTCCCCCGCGCAGTGGCGAATCACCTCGCGGTCGTCGGCGATCTCGGTGAGCAGCGCGACGTCCATGTCCATCATCTGCCGCAGCAGCACCAGACTGCCGTCGATCACCTGCTCGGGCGATGTGTCGCGCGGCTCGTCGCCCAGGCGCAACCCGCACGCCGGGCACTCGGCGGCGCCCAACGGCCCCCGCGTCGCGTAGCAGCTGCTCTCACAACCCGGGCAAGTGACATATGAGGCCAAGGCAGGCAAGACGGTAGCGCCGGCGTCCCGGCGAGTCCACCCAACCGCTACTCATAGACGACGAACCGCGGCATCGGCTTCAGGCGCCGGACCTGCGCGGGACTGAACAGCCCGGTGTCCTCCTTGTAGAAGAGCTTGAAGCCGTTGGTCAGCCGGCGCTGGGAGAGCTCCGTGTACTTGGCCTTCTTCTGGGCCTGGTCGCCGAAGCCGTCGACGTTGAGCACCGGGGCAACTCCCGGGGGGCGCTGCAGGGTCTGGCGCCGGCGCACCATGTCAGAGGTGAACTGGTGGATGACCAGCAGCTTCTGGGGCAGGCGGTTGGTGCGGATCACCCCGGACAGCCAGCGCGACACGGAGTTCACCTCGCCGGCGTCCACCGAGCCGATCGTCTGGCCGGGAATCTGGCCGGGCCCCATCCGCCACTCCGGATCGAGGGCGAGGCTCACGTCGGGCTCTCTCAGCCACTTGCCAAACGCCTTGGCCTCGGTCAGGAAGTCCGCCCGGCCGGGCTGGATGTCGAGGATCAGGAGCGCCTTGGCCTTGCGGGCCGCCCGCAGGTAGCGGCGGATGACCGCGTCGGTCTGGCGGGTGCGGAACTTGCCGTCATCCCCGGCGTCGCGGTTGACCACGGTCGCGATCAGCTCCATGGCCGGCAGGACCTTGACGCGGCGGGTGCGGTAGGCCGCGGCCTGGCGGACGAGCTTGCGCCCGGCCGAGTCGGGCGAGCCGATTCCCAGCGCCCCGAGCTCGGCGTCCTGGGGCGCCCCGTAGAGGGCAACCACCTGGCGACCGGGCAGGATCCGGCGGCCGCCGCCGGGGAGCGTGGGCGGCGGGGGCAAATCGGCTTTCGCCGACTCGCCGGTATCGGAGGAGGAGGAGCCCCCGCCGGCCCCGGCCGCCACCCCGGCGATCAGGGCCAGGGCGGCGAGGGCGAACAGGGCGTTTCGCCGTCGCAGGCGCACCGCTCGCTCCCGGGCCCGGCGGCGCTCGCGGCGGCGGGAGTCGTTGGGGGGCTCCTCGGAGGTGATGCGAGAAGGGTCTCCGCGACGCTTCAGGACCAAACGGCGACTCACGCCC
Source organism: Thermoleophilaceae bacterium (assembly GCA_037720995.1). Classification (GTDB taxonomy): domain Bacteria; phylum Actinomycetota; class Thermoleophilia; order Solirubrobacterales; family Thermoleophilaceae; genus JAAYBF01. The sequence continues at coordinate 472 of JBBJOH010000150.1, read as the reverse complement.
GCTGGGCGAACCACCTGCTGCGCCCCAGCTCGCAGAACACGGTGATGTCGCGGCCGTCGGCCAGCACCAGCTCGAAGTAGCGCCGGCGCAGCGGCCGGCCGGTCCACCAGCGGTCCTCGACCACCCAGTCCTCACGCACGGCCTCCACCTCGATCCCGCCCACAGCGGCCGGGAGCCCGTGCGCACCCGCGCGCACCTGTACGGCACGCGGCGCCCCCAGCCGCTTGGTGTCCGCGGTGGTCATTCGATGTGCTCCGTGGGAAAGGGGGCGAGGACGGAGCGGCGCTCGGGCACGCGCGAGTCCGGGTCCACGTCGAGCACCCGCATCGCCGCTTCCGGCCCGGCGGCCTGGCGGGCCTGGCGCACCGCCTCGCCCAGACGCGCCCGGCGCTCGGCCCCCCCGTCGTCGAGCAGCCTTCCCTGGTCGGTGGCGGGCGGGCCGAAGGCCTCCACCTCCAGCGCCAGCGACTCG
>JBBJOH010000149.1:0-4154 GCA_037720995.1 Thermoleophilaceae bacterium | reverse complement strand
GTCGCGCCGTCCTCGGAGCCGGCGGGGGCCACCGGCTCCATGGTCTGGACCCCCAGACCGCCCGCGGCGGGGCGCCCGGGGATTCGCAGGTCGATGTAGTCCGCCCCGGCCGCGTCGCGATCGGCCAGCACACGGGTGGCGGCCGCCCACTTCTCAGCCACTTCCGCGGCCGGGCCGAAGATCAGCAGCGGGCCGTCCTCGATCTGCACCACCCACCCCTTGGCGCCGCGCCGCGCCACGTCTTGCAGCGTGGGAGTCAGCGCGGCGGGCGCGCCGCCGGCCACGCGGACGGCCTCGAGCGTGCCGCCGGGGGTGAGCTGCTTGGACGGAACTTCTCCCGCCTTTATCTTCACCTCCGGCAGCGAGGCCTTGACGGGAAGCCCGGTGAGCACGGACCCGTCGCCGGCCACGGGGATTCGCCGCGCCCCGACCACGAGCATGGCGGCCGGGCGCTGCTCGGTCACGGTCAGCCGCATGCCCTTCGGGAACCGGGCTTCCACCTCGACGGACTCGATCGTCGGGAATCGAGCGGCCACATCGTCGATCGCGGCGTGATCCACGTGCAGGGTCGTCGACTCGCGAGCCGCGCCCTCCAGGGCGGTGGCGGCGCGCCCGGCGTCCTTGCCGGTCAATCCCGAGACGGCGACCTTGTCGACCGCGACCAGGCCGACATCGCGCAGCACCAGCATGTAGAGGGCGAAGAGCAGCCCCGCTGTCACGGCCAGCGCCAGCAGGCGCCGGCGCAGGCGGGCGGGCACGGCCAGGACCGCGCGGCCCGGCATCGCCAGGGCCCGTCTGGGGGCGGCGGCGCCCAGACGGCGGACGGCGGCGAAGGCGGCGCTCACGCCGGCCGGCCTGGGGGATCGACGTCCCCGAGCGTCTGGACCTCGGCTTCGAGCTCCACGCCGAAGCGCTCCCGCACGCGCCGCCGGGCCTCGGACATCAGCGCCACGACGTCGGCGGTGGTCGCCTCGCCGGCGTTCTCGACGAAGTTGGCGTGCACCGGCGACAGCCGGGCCCCGCCCACGGCCAGACCGCGGCACCTGGCCTCGTCGAGCAGCACGCCGGCGCTGCGCCCCTCGGCCCGGGGGTCATCCGGGTTCTTGAACGTGCTGCCGAAGGTCTTGATGCCCGACGGCTGGGCGGCGCGGCGCCTTCCCCGCATGTCGGCCAGCGTGGCCTTGACCTCGGCGGGCTCGGCGGGCTCGAGCAGGAACGAGGCGCGGGCGACCACCTCGCGGGGGCCCAGGTTGGAGCGCCGGTAGGAGAAGCCGAGCTGGGCGGGGACGCGGTGGTCGGCTCCCTCGGGGGTGGCGACCTCGGCCCATTCCAGCACCCGCGACAGGTCCCCCCCGTAGGCGTTGGCGTTCATCTTGACCGCCCCTCCGACCGTGCCGGGAATGCTCACCCCGAACTCGATCCCGCCGAGGCCCTCCCGGGCCGCCCGGGCGGAGACCGAGGGCAGCCGCGCGCCGCCGCCGCACAGCAGCCGCGCGCCGTCGCGCTCGGCGAGGGCGAGCGGACCGTCGAGCTTCATGGCGAGTCCGCGAAAGCCGGCATCAGCTACGAGCAGATTCGAGCCCGAGCCGATCACTCCTACCTCCAAGCCCTCGGAATCGGCCCACCCGAGCAGCTCGACCAGGCGCTCGGTGCTGTCGGGGCGCGCGTAGTAGTCGGCCGGACCCCCGGTCCGGACCGTGGTCAGCCGCGCGAGCGGGAAGTCCTCCAGGACTCCCTCGGGCGCGGTCACGCGCGCTCCCCGGCGGTCGGTCGGGCGGTCGTGAGCTCCCGGGCCAGCTCGTCCACGTCCCCCGCTCCCAGCGTCAGGAGCACGTCCCCCTCGCCCAGCTCCGCCTCCAGCCGACCGGCGGCATCGAGCAGGGTGGGAGTCCACATCACCCGGCGCCCCCCGGCCGCGTCGGCCGCCGCCTGGGCCACGAGCAGCCCGGAGACCCCGGGGAAGTCCCGGGACCGCTCGCGGGCGGGGTAGACGTCGAGCACGCAGACCACGTCGGCGATCGCCAGCGCGGCCCCGAAGCCGCGCGCCAGCTCCCGCGTACGCGAATAGAGATGGGGCTGAAAGCAGGCCACCAGCCGGTGGGCGCCCAGCGTACGGGCCGCCTCCAGGGTGGCCCGGACCTCGGTGGGGTGATGGGCGTAGTCGTCGAACACCCGTGCTCCACGGGCCGTGGAGCCGTGCTCCTCGAAGCGGCGCCCCGTGCCCGTGTAGCCCGCCAGGGCGGGCGCCGCCTCCTCCAGGGCCACGCCGGCCTCGCGGCAGGCGGCCAGGGCCGCCAGGGCGTTGGCCACGTTGTGGCGCCCGGGCACCGACAGCTCCACGGGAACGCCGGCGACGGTGAAGCGGGCGCCCAGCGGCCGCAACTCGATGTCCTCCGCGCTCAGGTCGCCCTCCCCGAGGCCGTAGGTCACCGCGCCGGCGATCTGCGCGCCCGGGCCGGCGATTCGGACCCGCGCCAAGGCCACGAACTCGTCGAAGGCGGACCGCAGCTCCATCAGGGAGGCGTAGGTGTGGTGGTGGTCGAGCTCGACGTTGGTGACCACCGCGACCTCGCGCTCGAGCTCGAGGAAGGAGCCGTCGGACTCGTCGGCCTCCACCACGATCCAATCGCCCTCCCCCCACGCGGCGTTCGTCCCCGCAGAGCGCAGCTCGCCGCCGATCAGGAACGCCGGCCGGCGCCCGCATCCCGACAGCACGTGGGCGATCATCGCGCAGGTGGTCGTCTTGCCGTGGGTGCCGGCGACGGCAATCGAGTGCTTCAGCGCCGAGACCTCTCCAAGCAGCCGGCCCCGGTGGATGACGGGCGCACCCCCGTCGCGGGCCGCCACCAGCTCGGCGTTGTCCTCGCCGATGGCGGTGGACACCACCACCTGCGCCCCCGGGGGAAGGTTCGCGGCGTGGTGGCCGATGGACGGCTGGATCCCGGCGCCCCGCAGGCGGGCGGTATAGGACGACTCGGCGCGATCCGAGCCCGTGACCTGCGCCCCCAGCTGGGAGCAGACCAGCGCGAGGCCGCTCATGCCGGCCCCGCCGACGCCGATGAAGTGCAGGCGGCGGTCGCTGAGGGGCGGCGGGGACATCCCCCGGGACCTTACGGTCGCGACCGGCAGTCAGCGGGGCTGCGCCGTTCGCCCGAACCTTTCGCCATCATGGGCTGTTGTGGTCTCCGTGGAGCATTCACTCACCCGCCGGACGTTGCTGGCCGCAGGCCTGGCTTCCTGCATCCTCGCCTTCAGCGCCACGGCGGCCCTCGCGGCCACCGAGCCCTACGACACGCCCGGGACCACCCAGACGGGCCTCGTGCCGCCGTCGCCGCCCGCAGCCCCCAGCCCGGGGCCTTCGATCTCGGGCTCGCCGCAGGTGGGCGGGGTGCTCACCGGCAGCCGGGGAAGCTGGGCCGCCGAGACCTCGCTGTCGAGCCAGTGGCTGCGCTGCAACGTGGGCGCCTCGACCTGCGAGACCACCGGCGACACCGATCTGAGCTACAACGTCACGCCGGCCGACACCGGGCTGGTGATCAAGCTGCGGGTCAAGGGCACGCGATCGTCGGCCTTGGGCTCGGCCACCCGGACCGCCGATGCCCAGACACCGACGATCGCCCCGGCCTCGGTCCCCGGCTCCCCACCCTCCAACGTACGCCCCCCGACCATCCAGGGCAGCGTGCGAGCGGGCGAGCTTCTGACCGCGTCGCCCGGCCAGTGGACCGGCACGGCGCCGATCACGTTCGGCTACGCCTGGGCGTCGTGTGCCGCGCCCACGGCGGCCTCGTGCGTCGCGCGCAGCAGCGCCCGGACCTACCGTCCGGTGGCGGCCGACGTGGGTCGGTTCCTGGCCCTGGGGGTCGTGGCCACCAACCAGGCCGGCAACAAGGGGGCGCTGGTGTTCTCCGCTGCCGTAGGCAAGCCGGCGGCCAGGGCGAAGGCGCTCAAGCGCTTGAGGCCCTTCCCGGTGGTGCTGATCGGCGGTCGCGTGGCCGGCAGGGTCACCACCGTGACCCGCATCCGGCTCCGCCACCTTCCCCGGGGCGCCCGGGTGAGCACCAGCTGCAGCGGTCGCGGGTGTCCCTACCGCAAGTCGAGCAGCGTGCTGCGCAGGGGCTCGACGGTCCGGCTGCGCCGGCTCGAGGGGCGGCTGG
>JBBJOH010000148.1:0-4171 GCA_037720995.1 Thermoleophilaceae bacterium | reverse complement strand
GCCCTGCCACACTCTCCCGATGCCGGAGACGACCACGTTGACCGCCGAGGCCGCCAAGCGGCTGCAAGCCGATGTCGAGCGTCTCGAGGGTGAGGGCCGGCGCGCGATCGCCGAGCGAATCGGGATCGCTCGCGAATGGGGCGACCTCAAGGAGAACGCCGAGTACCACGCGGCCAAGGAGGAGGCGGCCATGCTCGAAGCCAAGATCGCGCGCATGCGCGACCAGCTGCTGAACTCCGAGATCGTGGAGGAGGCCCACCGCGGCGAGGGCGCGGGGATGGGCTCGACCGTGACCTACGCGGACGCCAAGGCCGGCAGGGAGATGACCTACCGGCTCGTGCCCGCCATGGAGGCCGACCCGGGCTCAGGGCGCCTCTCCATCGACTCCCCGGTGGGCCAGGCGCTGGCCGGCGCCAAGGCGGGCGATGAGCGGGCGCTGAGCACGCCGGGGGGCAAGCGCCAGATCACCATCGTGTCGGTGGAGCAGCCGTGAGCTCCTCGGAGGAGCTCTTCTGCGACGTGGGGCGCGGCGTGACGCTGTGCTACGAGACGATCGGCGACCCCTCCGACCCGCCGCTGATGCTGGTGATGGGGCTGGGCCTGCAGATGATCGCCTGGGACGACGACTTCTGCGGCATGCTCGCCGAGCGCGGGTTCAACGTGGTGCGCTTCGACAACCGCGACACCGGGCGCTCGACCGACATCGGCCGGCCGCCGCCCCCCGGCCTGATCGAGCTGGCCACGCGTCGCTTCGACTCCCGCCAGTACGACCTCTCGGACATGGCCGAGGATGCGGTCGGCCTGCTGCGGGACATGGAACTCGGTCCCGCCCACGTGGTGGGCGCCTCGCTCGGGGCGATGGTCGCCCAGACCATGGCCGCCCGCCATCCCGGGAGCGTGCGCACGCTGACCTCGATGATGTCCACCACGGGGAGCCGTCTGAAGGGGCAGCCGGCCCTGGGCACCTACCGCTACCTGCTCAAGGCGGCGCCGCGCGAGCGCGAGGCCTTCGTGGACCACATCGAGCAACTCTTTCGCTTCATCGGATCGCCGGGCTTCGACCACGACATCGAGTCCTTGCGCGCCCGCAGCGAGCTCAGCTGGGAACGCGGGACCAACCCCGCGGGCACCGGCCGCCAGCTCGCCGCGGTGCTCAAGTCCGGCGACCGGACGAAGGAGCTGCGAGGGGTCAGGGCGCCGACGCTGGTGATCCACGGCTCGGAGGACAAGCTGATCCGCCCCTCCGGCGGCATGGCCACGGTCACGGCGATCCCCGACGCCGAGCTGATCACGATCGAAGGCATGGGCCACGACCTGCCACGCCAGGTCTGGCCGCGTCTGGTGGACGCGATCGCCGAGCGCGCGAAGCGATTCGACGCGGCGCTGCAGCCGGCCTGAGCCCGAGCCGGAAGGATCCTGGCGCGCGATGAGCCCAGTCCAGGCGCCCCCCGACGTCGACGGCGCCCACCACCGCCACGTCGCTGTCGACACCGCCGACGCGGGCCGGATCGAACTCCACGTGCTCGAGGCCGGCGAAGGACCGCCGGTGCTCCTGCTGCACGGCTGGCCCCAGCACGCGTGGTGCTGGCGCCACGTGATCCCCCGCCTGGCCGGCGACTTCCGGCTGATCGCCCCTGACCTGCGCGGCTTCGGCTGGAGCGACGTGACTGCGGGTGGCTATGACCCGGTGACCTTCGCCTCCGACGCGATAGCGCTGCTCGACTCACTCGAAATCGAGCGCGCCCACGTGGTCGGCCACGACTGGGGCGGAGCGACCGCGTTTGTAATGGCGCTCGCGCACCCCGAGCGCGTCGAGCGGCTGCTGGTGCTGAACACCGTCCCGCCGTGGGTCGAGGTGTCGCCCCAGCTGATCGCCGGTGCGTGGCGCAGCTGGTACGCGGTGGTCATGGCCGCGGCCGGAGACCTCGTCCTGCGCCGCCGGCCGGGGCTGCTCGCCGAGGCGATCCGGCGCGACGCCGTGCACCCCGAGGGCATGACCGAGGCCGACGCCCGGGCCTACGTCGCGCGCCTGCGCGAGCCCGACCGCCTGCACGCCACCAAGCTGCTCTATCGCACCTACCTGCGGGCCCTGGCCGGCCGGGGACCGGGCGCCGGCCTGCGGAAAGAGCGCCTGATCCAGCCGACCCACTTCCTGTTCGGTGCCCACGACGGGGCCATCTCGCCGCACGTGCTGAAGGGGGTGCACAGCCACGCCGACCGGCTGGAGATCGAGATGGTGGAGGACTCGGGCCACTTCATCTGCGAGGAGAAGCCCGAGCTGATCGCCCAGCGGGCCCGGGAGCTGTTCACGCGAGTGGAGTAGAGAGAGCTTCGGCGCGGGGAAGCCCGGCGTACGCACCATGATCGTGTGAGCGGAACGTCTCCTCTAGACAGCCGCCCGCGCTTCTTCGACCACCCGTGCCAGGAATGCCTCGGCTTGGGATGCAGGCATCTGGTGCAGGAGCTGGCCCAGTTCTTTCTTCAGCGTCCGCTGCCCCCTCGCGACCGGGTGCGCGCCCGTCGGTGAATCTGAGATCCCGATCTTGCGATGCGGGAAGGAAAGTCCGCCGTACTCGGCTATCTGCTCGTAGTCCCCGTCGCAATGGACCACCCCGCAGTGGTATCGGTGGGCCAAGGCCGCCGTCACGAGGTCCGTCACCGGCAGCCGGTGGCCTTCCCGGGCGTGAGCGGCGAGTCGCTCCATAGCTTCGGCAGCGAGCCGGAACGTCTCCTCGTCAGCGGGCAGGGTGACCATCATCCCGGTGAGGCGAGCGTGCTCTCGCGCGACTTCCTCGCCCTGAGGGCCTCGCAGCAGCTCCAGCAACACGGGGGGCGAAAGGGCGAGCTCCCCGTCTTCGCTGAGCAGCTCGTCGAGTTGGTCTCTGACTTCGGTGACATCCCGCCGAGCCCACGCCGACGTGTCGATCAGCCAGAGCACCTCAGCGTGGCACCGAGTCGACCGCGTCGAAGGTGTTGGCGTAATCCAGCGCTGCGCGACCATGCGGATTGGGCAAGCCGATCGCTTCGCGCTGGCGTTGTCGGCGCTCGTCCGATGCCGCTTCCGCGAGGCCCTGTTCGAACAGCTCGAGCAGGTCAGCCTGCATCGGTGCGGGGAGTCGCGGTACGAACTCGCGCAGCTCAGCCAGGAGATCCCCGGCGCGATCGCGACTCGCAGAACGACTGCCCGCAGCCTCGACAACCGCTTCGATCAGCGCTCCTTCGAAGACCGCACGGCGGACCAGACGGGCATCCGGCGCCTGCTCTACCTCACGGAGAAAGCTGAGGGCGCTCGCCACGGACTCATCGACCACGAGGCCTATACGGGAGTGACGACTGGGCATCCAGGCAAGTGTAACACCGGGAGCCACACCTTCAAACTTCCTGTGCTTCGCTCACCGTTGCCGCGACCGGGCGTCCGCGGCGTCCGCGCCCGTCCTGGTGGTGAGCACCGAGGCCGCGCCGCTGTCGAGCACCCGCCGCACCAGACCGGGCGCGACCAGTCGCGTTATCCCGATCAGCCCGTAGGGGCGGGGCACGTAACGCTCGGCGCGGCCGCGCAGGCCGGCGTCGACGACCGCCTCCGCGGCCTTCTCCGGGGTGGAGACCATCCAGCGCGTGAGCAGCTTGCCGGTCAGCTCGGCGGCCGGGAAGCCCTCGGTCTCGATGTAGCCCGGCAGGACCAGGCCCACGTGCACGCCGCCGGCCCGTTCCTCGGCGCGCAGGGAGTCCGTCCAGCCGGCCAGCGCGAACTTGCTGGCCGAGTAGGCGCCCGCGCCGGGCCGGGCGATTCGGCCCGCGGTGCTCGACACGTTGACGATCGCGCTGGGCGCGGATCGGCGCAGCAGCGGCAGCAGCGCCTCGGTAGTGCGGACCGCGGCGTCGAAGTTCAGCTCCATCGTTCTTCGTACGTTGGCGTGGCCCCCCTCGGCGAAGGTCGCGCGCCAGGAGGCCCCGGCGTTGTTGACCAGCAGGCCCAGGCGGCCGGCATGGTGATGATTGACGTGATCGGCCAGACGCTGGGGCGCGTCGTCATCGGTGATGTCCGCCGCGAGATAGGTGGCGGGGGCCGGCAGCTCTTTCGCCAGAGCTTCCAGCCGGTCCTCCCGCCGAGCCACCAGCACGAGCTGCGCGCCGGGCTCTCGGGCCAGGCGGCGGGCCACCGCCTCGCCGA
>JBBJOH010000147.1:0-4202 GCA_037720995.1 Thermoleophilaceae bacterium | reverse complement strand
GCTCGACCGCCCAGCAGGAGCTGGCCTTCACGCTCAAGGACGGCTTCACCTACGTGGAGCATGCCATCGCGCGCGGCTTGGTCGTGGACGACTTCGCCCCCCGGCTGTCGTTCTTCTTCAACTCCCACATCGACTTCTTCGAGGAGATCGCCAAGTTCCGCGCGGCGCGGCGCATCTGGGCCCGCGAGCTGCGCGACACCTACGGCGCCAAGAGCGAGAAGTCCCTGCTCATGCGCACCCACGCCCAGACGGCAGGGGTGTCGCTGACCGCCCAGCAGCCGCTGAACAACATCACCCGCACGGCGCTCGAGGGCCTGGCCGCGGTGCTGGGCGGCACGCAGTCACTGCACACCAACAGCCACGACGAGGCGCTCGCGCTGCCCACCGAGGACGCCGTGCGCACCGCGCTTCGCACCCAGCAGGTCATCGCCGAGGAGACCGGCGTGACCAACACGATCGACCCCCTCGCCGGCTCCTACTTCGTCGAGCACCTGACCGATCGCATGGAGCAGGCGGCGTATGACTACTTCGCCAAGATCGACGAGCTCGGGGGCATGGTCGAGGCGGTCAAGGCAAACTACCCCCAGCGCGAGATAGCCGACGCGTCGTTCACCTACCAGCGGGAGGTGGACTCGGGGCGGCGGATCGTGGTCGGCGTGAACGGCTACACCGAGGGCGACGAGGGCACGATCGAGACGCTGCGCATCGACGCCGCGCTGGAGCGCAAGCAGATGGATCGCCTGAAGGGGGTGCGCTCGCGGCGCGACTCCGCCGCGGTGGAGCAGACCCTGGCCGATCTGCGCGACGCCGCCGCAGGCGAGCGCAACCTGATGTACCCGCTGATCGAGTGCGCCCGCGCCCACGCCAGCGAGGGCGAGATCATCGAGTCGCTGCAGCAGGTCTTCGGCGACTACACCGAGTCTCCGGTCTTCTGAGCTTCGGTCAGCTTCCGACCTCGACCTCCGGGCTCGACTCCACCCGTCCCCCCGGCCGCATCCACAGCGCGCGGTAGGTGCCGGCCCTGCCGGGGGCCAGCCGGCGCCGGTAGAGCCCCTGCCCGTCGGTTGCGAATGCGCAGCCCTGGGTGACCCAGCCGGCATTGGGCTCCCGGCGCTGGATCTGCACCACCTGCACGCCCCTCTTGGGACGCACCTGGCCGGACGCCTCCACTACAGGGCGCCCCGCGCGGTCTCTGACCGCCGTCGCGGCGAACGGCAGGCGAAAGCCCTTGATGACCGCCGGCTTGGGCTTGCCGTCGTAGGTGTAGAGGCCGGTCTGGAAGCCGCCCTGGCGCGCCAGGGATCCCCTCGGCTTGCTGAGGTCGGGTTCGATGTCGTAGAGCAGGAACTGGGGAAAGGAGCGGACCTCGCGGCTGCGCAGGGCCAGCTCCAGCGCCTGGCCGGAGTAGCGCGCGTGCACGGCGGGGTCGACCCCGCGCGGGTCGGGCGGATTGGACTGATAGCCGTACTCGGTCAGGTACAGCGGCAGCTTCCGGGCAAGGCGGCCGCGTTCCTCCAGCCCGTCAAGCAGCCCGGTGAGCTTGGACAGCTCACCGATCTGGACCCGGTCGGCAATGGGATCCACCTCGCCCGGGGGGGTTTGGAACGAGTAGGGGTGCATCGCGAAGCCGTCCGCGCGCAGGGGCCTAAAGCCTCGACACTCGGGTCGGCGCAGGGGGCGCAGCCTGGAGTCCACACAGGCCAGCTCGCGGGTGAAGCGAAGTGGGCCGATCCCACGGGCCGGCCCACGCCCCCGATCGCCAAAGGACGCCAGGCCCCCGATCAGCACGCGGTTCTTCGGCGATGCGCGCTTGACCTGGTCGTAGCCGGCGTTGTGCAGGCGGCGATAGATGTGCGGTGTCATCGGGAGCCAGCTCCCGCCTACGCGCTCCCAGTGGGGGCGCAGGAACACGCGGTGGTTGGGCTCGTTCCAGGTGGTCCACAGCCGGACCGCCGGCAGCTTGCGCCTTCGGTCGGCCGGGTCCGCGAATCCACCGCTGTAGCGCTCAGCCAGGGCGCGGGAGAAGCGCGCGAATTCGCGCGGGCTGGGGCGCCACACGTTGCGGCCTCCCCGACCGGGCCGCGTCACAGCCCACCGGGGGGCGAAGAAGCCCAGGTCGAGCATGACCTGCATGCCCTCGGCGCGCGCTCCCTTGATTGCCTGGTCGAGCTTGCGCAGGGTGCGAGCGTCGTACTCCGAAGAGTCGGCGGCGTCGAAGAAGGGCCTGATCTTCCACTCCCGATGCGGTGCGAGCTGTCGCCAGCTCGCCGTGATCCGGACGCGGTCCACACCCAGCCGGGCCATCCGCTTGAGCGACCGCCTCACCTGGGCCCGCGGGCGGTAGAGCAGGGCGGCGTCGTCCTGCATGATCGTCTCCACACGCTCGGTGCTCGGAGGGGGACCGGAGAAGGCGATGCCCGCGGTCAGGGCCAGCGAACAGGCGAACGCGTTCAACTCAGGGTTTCCTTGTGCATTCGCGGGCCATAGACTGTCGTTCGCATGACGCCCGCGGACTCAGAGACAGCCACCGAGTCGCGCCCCACCGAGCGGAAGATCCGTGTGGTGGTGGCCAAGCCCGGCCTGGACGGCCACGACCGAGGGGCCAAGATAATCGCTCGCGCGCTGCGGGACGCCGGTATGGAGGTCATCTATACCGGTCTGCACCAGACCCCGGAGCAGATCGTGGAGACCGTCCTCCAGGAGGACGCCGACGCCGTCGGCCTCTCGATCCTCTCCGGAGCCCACATGACGCTGGTGCCCCGGATCTCCAAGCTGCTGGCCGAACAGGGCGCCGAGGACGTGGTGCTGGTGGTGGGCGGGACGATCCCCCAGGACGACATCAGCGAGCTCAAGGAGCTCGGGGTGGCTGAGATCTTCACGCCCGGGAGCTCGGTCCAGGAGATCGTCGACTACATCGAGAAGTCCGTCACGTAGGCCTCGTAGGGCCTCGCCGGACGGTAGATGGGGCTGCGCTCCTCCCGCCACCGGTCCGGCTGCGCCACGCCTGGCGCCAGCTATCGTCGGGGCCGATGACCCCGAGCCGACTCGTCGCGGCCCTGTCCGCCTTCTGCGCCGCATCGGCTCTGGCCGCCTGCGGTGGCGGTTCGGAGGATTCTTCGGCAAGCGACGCGTCCGCGAAGCCTGCGAGCGGCCCCGGCGCTGCCCAGGCGTCGGTGCGCACCATCGCCACCGGCCTCCAGGTGCCGTGGGGGATAGCGTTCCTGCCTTCTCGCAACGGCGACGCGCTGGTCGCCGAGCGCACCACCGGGCGGATCGTCCGCATCGCGCGTCCCGGAGGGAAGAAGAAGGTGGTCATGAGGGTGCGCGGAGTGGACACCGGGTCGGGGGAGGGCGGGCTGCTGGGCCTTGCCGTCTCACCTGACTACGCTAAGGACAAGCTGGTCTACGCCTACTTCACATCGTCCGGCGACAACCGGATCGTGCGCTTCAAGCTCGGCGGGCGCACGCAGACGGTGTTGAAGGGCCTTGCGTCCGCGCCGGTCCACGACGGCGGCCGGATCGCCTTCGGCCCCGATCGCAAGCTCTACGCCACGGTCGGCGACGCCGGCAACACCGACAACGCCCAGAGCCGTACCTCCCAGAACGGCAAGATCCTGCGCATGAACGCCGACGGCTCGGTGCCGGCGGGCAACCCCATCCCCGGCTCGCGCATCTGGTCCCTGGGCCACCGCAACCCCCAGGGCATCGCCTGGGACGCCAAGGGCCGCCTGTGGGCCGCGGAGTTCGGCCAGGACGAGTTCGACGAGGTCAACCTGATCCAGAAGGGCCGCAACTACGGGTGGCCGATCGTCGAGGGGCGCGGCTCGACCCGGGGCGGCAAGTTCGTGAATCCCAAGGTCGCGTGGCGCACCGACGAGGCCTCGCCCAGCGGCGTGGCCATCGCCCGAAGCCGTCTGTACGTCGGCGCCCTGCGGGGCGAAGGCGTCTTTCGCATTCCCCTGAGGGGCACCAGCGTGGGCAAGCCGGTCAAGCTGCTCGCCAACCGCTACGGGCGCATCCGGACCACGGTCAAGGCGCCGGACGGGTCGATCTGGGTCTCCACCTCCAACCGCGATGGCCGCGGGGAGCCCAAGAAGGGCGACGACCGGATAGTTCGCCTCAGGTAGATGCCCTCGACGAAATCGGCATCCATGCCGATTTCGTAAACGGATGCTCTCGACGAAATAGGCATCCGGGCCGGT
>JBBJOH010000146.1:0-4204 GCA_037720995.1 Thermoleophilaceae bacterium | reverse complement strand
TGCGCCGACTCGTTCACGTCGGGGGGCAGCACCTCGATCCCCATCTCCTCGCAGCAGGCCACGAAGAACGGAACCTTGTCCTTGGTGGACATGACCGAGGAGATCAGCGCCGCCATGTACTCGGCCGGATAGTTGGCCCGCAGCCACGCGGTGCGGTAGGAGATCAGCGCGTAACAGGCCGCGTGACTTCGGTTGAAGCTGTAGTCGGCCGCCGCCTCGTTGGTCGCCCACAGATCCTCGGTCACCCGGTCCTGGGTGCCCGAGGCCCGCGCGCCATCGTAGAAGCGCGCCTTCAGCGCGGCCATCGCCTCGCGGTTCTTCTTGCCGATCGCCTTGCGCAGGTCGTCGGCCTCGGCGCCCGAGAAGCCGGCCACCGCCTTGGCGATCTGCATCGACTGCTCCTGGTAGAGGATCACCGAGTAGGTGGTCTCGGTGATCGGCTTGAGCCGTTCGTCGAGGTAGGTGATCTCTTCGGGCTCCCGCTTGTTTCGCGCATAGGTGTCGATGTGGCGCATGGCGCCCGGGCGGTACAGCGCCACCAGCGCCACCAGGTCCTCGAACTCGTTGGGGCGCACCTTGCGCAGCGCCTCGCGCATCCCGTCGGACTCGAACTGGAACACGCCGACCGAGTCGCCGCGGGCCATCATCTCGTAGGTCTTTGAGTCGTCCAGGGGCAGGGCGGCCATGTCCGGGCGCTCCCCACCGGCCTGCTCGATGATCTCCAGACAGTCCTCGATCACGTCGAGGTTGCGCAGGCCCAGGAAGTCCATCTTCAGCAGCCCCAGCTCCTCGATCGGCTTCATCGAGTACTGGGTGATCACCTTGTAGACGCGCTCGCCGGGAGATCCCGCACTCGGGGAGGCCGCGCCGCGATCCTCCATCAGCTGCAGCGGAACGATGTCGGTGAGCGGGCGATCGGCGATCACCACCGCCGCGGCGTGCACCCCGGCGTTGCGCACGATGCCCTCGAGGCCGCGGGCGGTGTCGATCACCTCGCGGGCCTCGCCGTCGGTGTCGTAGACCCGCTTGAACTCGGGCTCCTCGGCCAGGTACTTGTCCAGCGACAGGGACCGGCCCATCACCGGCTCGGGAATCAGCTTGGCCAGCCGATCGCCGAGCGCGTAGTCCTTGCCGAGCACCCGCGCCGCATCGCGGGTGGCGTTGCGCGGCAGCATCTTGCCGAAGGTGACGATCTGGGCCACCGACTCGCGCCCGTACTTGTCCTCCACGTAGCGCATCACCTTCGCGCGCCCCTTGACCGAGAAGTCGATGTCGATGTCGGGCATCGACACCCGCTCGGGGTTCAGGAAGCGCTCGAACAGCAGCCCGTAGGCCAGCGGGTCGACCTCGGTGATGTCGAGCGCGTAGGAGACGATCGATCCGGCCGCCGAGCCGCGCCCGGGTCCCACCGCGATGCCGTTGTCCTTGGCGTACTTGACGAAGTCCCAGACGATCAGGAAGTAGGCGTCGAAGCCCATCCGCCCGATCACCTCGAGCTCCATGTCCACGCGCTCCATCGCCTCGGCGGGGATCGGGTCCCCGTAGCGCGCCCGCAGCCCCTCGAGGGCCAGCCGGCGCAGGTACTCGCCCTCGGCCTCCCCGTCGGGCGTCGGATAGCTGGGAATGAGCATGTTGCCCAGCTCGATCTCGACCGCGCAGCGCTCGGCGATCTCCATCGTGGTCGGCACCGCCTCGGGCCATTCGGCGAAGGCGGCCGTCATCTCTCCCGTGTCCTTTAGGTAGAACTCGTTGGTGTCGAAGGACATCTTCGGCTCGGCCAGCGTCGACTTGGTCTGGACGCACAGCAGCGCGGCGTGATTGTGGTGGTCCTCGCGCCCCAGGTAGTGCACGTCGGCCGTCCCCACCACGGGGCGCCCGACCTCGCGAGCGATCCGCGCGATCCCCTCGTTCACCTTGTCCTGGAGGGCGATGCCGTTCTTCTGGACCTCGAAGTAGACGTTGTCGTGCCCGAAGACCTGCAGGAGCTCATCGGCGTGGGCGCGCGCCTCGGCCGGGTTCTCGGCGGCCAGGCGCTGGCAGAAGCGCGAGGCCAGGCAGCCGGTCAGCGCGATCACCCCCTCGGAGTGGCGCGAGAGCAGCTCCATGTCCACGTTGGCCTTGCCGCGCTTGTAGCCCTCGAGGAACCCGGCGGAGGTGAGCTTGACCAGGTTGCCAAAGCCCGTGTCGCTCTGGGCCAGGAGGGTCAGGTGGTTGCGCTCGTAGCGGACCGCCTCGGTCCTGCGGTCGTCCACGAAGTAGGCCTCCAGGCCCAGGATCGGCTTTATCCCGTGCTTGTGGCACGCCTTGTAGTGCTCCACCGCACCGTTCATCACCCCGTGGTCGGTCAGGCCCAGGGCGGGCTGGCCGTGGGCGGCCGCGCGCTGTGCCAGCGAGTCGATCCGGCAGGCGCCGTCCAGCAGCGAGTACTCGGAGTGGACGTGCAGGTGGGCGACCGACATGCGAAGCGAGGATACGTTCGCGGGTCGACGGCACCGCCGTCTCGCGGTGGCGAGTTCCCGCTATTTCGGGGCCGGGCACCCCGCGCGAGCGCGCCCACCTGGCTTTGGGCCGGACTCGCGCAGGTAAGGTGGCGCCGATGATGCGCGACGGCCCCATCCCCTTCTTCGTCCACGGACTGATCGAGTACGTGGCCGCGGCCGCCTTCATCGTCGTCCCGTTCCTGCTGTCCTACGAGAGCGACACGGCCACGGGCATTTCGATCGCGGTCGGAGTGCTGATCCTGGTCATCGCCGCGTCCACCGACTCTCCCATCGGATTGATGCATCAGATCCCGCGGTCCGCCCACGTCGTGCTGGACTTCATCCTGGTGGCGGGGCTGATCGCCCTGCCGTTCGTGACCGGCTTCTCGAGCGAGACGGCGCCCACGGCCTTCTTCATCGGACTCGGCGTGGCCCATCTGCTGATCACGCTGGGGACCCGGTTTCGATCCGAGCCCGCCACCTGAGGCGTCCCTACTCGTCGTCCGAGTCGCCCGCGGCGACCAGGATGCCGCCCGCCACGACCAGCGCGACGGCCAGCCCGGCGCCCAGCTTGCTCTTGTTCTGGGCGGCCTTGCGCCTGGCCAGCCTGGATCCGATCTGCCAGACGACCCAGCCGATCGCGGTGTAGCGCTTGCTGCTCATGTCTGCTCCCTTGGTCGATTGCGGATTGCGTACGCCATGCGTGACTGAAGGCTCCACAGCTCGATGAAGCCCGGGCTCGCCTGCTGGCTGAACAGGCCGCCGGACTCGCCGAAGCCGGCCAGCTCCTGGTCGTACAGAGCGTTGGGCGAGCTGCGGGTCACCGCCGACGCCTTGCCCTTGAAGAGCCTGATCGTGATCTCGCCCGTCACCCGCTCGTTGACCGACTCCATGTAGGCGTCCAGGTCGCCGCGAAGCGGCTCGTGCCACAGGCCGGCGTAGGCGAGATAGGCCCACTTGCGGTCGAGCATGAACTTGAACTCGTTCTGGTGGATGGTGCACACCAGCTTCTCCAGCTCGGCGTGGGCGATCAGCAGGATCTCGGCGGCCGGCACCTCGTAGAGGTCGCGAACCTTCAGGCCCACGATCCGGTCCTCGACGTGGTCCAGGATGCCCACGCCGTGCTCGCGGCCGGCGGCGGCGACCCGGTCGATCAGCGCGACCAGATCGACCGCCTCGCCGTCGATCGAGACCGGTCGCCCGCGCTCGAAGCCGATCTTCAGGTCCAGGGGCTCGTCGGGCGCGTCGCGGGCGTCGGCCACCAGCTCGAAGACGTCGCCGCGCGGGGGCTCGGACAGGTCCTCGATGGCGCCACCCTCGGAGGACCGGCCCCAGATGTTGTCGTCGATCGAGTACGGGGGCGCCTCGCTCCCGCCCTTGACGGGAATGCCGTGCTCGCGCGCGTAGGCGATCTCCTCCTCGCGCCCCATGCTCCAGTTGCGCACCGGCGCCACGATCTTCATCTCCGGCGCCAGGGTCAGCACCGTGCCGTCGATCCGCACCTGGTCGTTGCCCTTGCCCGTGCAGCCGTGCCCGATCGCGTCGCAGCCGTGCTCGCGGGCCTTGTCCACGGCGATCTTGGCGATCAGCGGACGGGCGAGCGCGGTGAAGAGCGGATAGCCACCGCCGTAGCGGGCGTTGGCCTTTATCGCCGGCAGCACGTAGTGCTCGGCGAACTCCTCGCGGGCGTCCACCACCTCGCAGGTCAGCGCGCCCAGGTCCAG
>JBBJOH010000145.1:0-4206 GCA_037720995.1 Thermoleophilaceae bacterium | reverse complement strand
CGCCGCCCCCCCCGGTGGCGGGGGCGGGGGGGGGGGGGCGGCCCCCGGCCCCCCCCCCCCGCCCGGGGCGGCGAGACCGACGAGTACGACCATGGCGATCAGTACGGCGCTGCATGCCCTCATGGCACCCCTGCCTTTCACGAACGAAGGGAAAAACGAACACACCTGCGGCCGCGCAAGGTACCCGTGGGGGGCAGAGGGGTCAATAAGTGTCAGGAGCACATAGCAGGCGAGTGGAACGTCGTAGGCTCTCCGTGATACACATCCCCCGCAGGGGTCCTTACACCCCGGGGGCATGTTGAAGCTTCGCCTGGGTAGGGCCGGAGGGAAAAGGCTACGAGCTTGGGAGGTAGGAATGGGAACGCGCGCCAAGGCCATCCTCGCCGTTGCGGCCGTCCTCGTGGTCGGCCTAGTCGTGGTGCTCGTCGCCACGGGGCCAGGATCGGAAGACGAAGGAGCCGGTGAGGGAGGGGCAAGCGGCCAGCCGAAGTACGGCGGCACCCTCGTGGCGGCCGGAGGCGACCCGGGGCCGCTCAACCCGGCGATCACCTCGGCGGGCACGACCCACCCCGTCACCGGCCAGATCTTCAACGGGCTGGTGCGGCTGGACCGCAGCTTCAAGCCCCAGCCCGATCTCGCCCGCAGCTTCAAGGAGTCCGGGGACGGCCTGACCTACACCTTCAAGCTCCAGCCGGGAGTGCGCTGGCACGACGGCAAGCCGCTCAGCTCGGCCGATGTCAAGTTCACCTTCGAGAAAGTGCTCCTCAAGCTGCACCCGAGGACCCGTACGCTCGCCCCGACGATCGACCGGATCGAGACGCCGAACGACCAGACCGTCGTGTTCCGCCTCAAGAAGCGCTACACGCCGTTCCTGAAGCTCGTGGACGAGGACAACGCCGCGATCCTGCCCAAGCACATCTTCGAGGGCACCGATCCGCTGAAGAACCCCGCCAACGTAAAGCCGGTGGGGACCGGCCCCTTCAAGTTCCAGTCGGCGGTCAAGGGCAGCCGGATCACGCTCGTGCGCAACAAGGACTACTTCAAGAAAGGCCGCCCCTACCTCGACCGCATCGTGTTCCGGATCATTGCCGCGCCCCCGCAGGCGCTTCAGGCGTTCCAGGCCGGCGAGGTCAACTACTTCTCCCCCAGCCCTCCCGACGTCGCCCGGCTGAAGAAGCAGAAGGGAGCGGTGGTCAGCGAGGCCGGGCGCGAAGGCGGCGGCCGCGTGATCCGCTTGATTCCCAACCTGCGGCGCAAGCCCTTCGGCGATGTCCGCGTACGGCGCGCGATGGCCTACGCGGTCGACCGCGACTTCATCGCCCGCACCGCCTACGCCGGCACGCTCAAGCCCGCCACGGGGCCGATCACGCGCACGCTCGATCCCTTCTATACCGACGACGTCGAGAAGTTCCCGCACGATCCCGACAAGGCGAAGACCCTGCTGGACCAGGCAGGCCTCAAGCCCGGGAAGGGCGGGGTGCGCTTTCGCACCTCGCTGATCTTCGACCAGGGCTTTGCCCCCGCCGCCGAGCTGCTCAAGCGTCAGCTCGGCGAGGTCGGGATTCGGCTCGACCTCAAGGTCAT
This sequence comes from Thermoleophilaceae bacterium, assembly GCA_037720995.1. Taxonomy (GTDB): domain Bacteria; phylum Actinomycetota; class Thermoleophilia; order Solirubrobacterales; family Thermoleophilaceae; genus JAAYBF01. Next base: position 2,622 of record JBBJOH010000145.1, on the reverse strand, counting down.
GGAGTTCAACGCCTGGGTCAACCAGCTCTACATCAAGCAGGACTTCGACCTGGGCTACAGCCAGCTCACCGATCCCCCCGACCCCGAGATCGGCACGCGGCGCGTGTTCACCTGCGCCAACAGGGTCCCGGCGCCCTTTGCCAACGGCGCCGGCTACTGCAACAAGCGGGTGGATGCGCTCTTCGAGCAGGCCGCGCAGGAGTCCGATCAGGACAAGCGCGTCAAGCTCTACGGCGAAGTCCAGAAGATCATCGTGCGCGACGAGCCGCATATCTTCCTGGTAGACGGCAAGGGGCCCTACGCCCACGACGCCGACTTCACGGGCTTCGCCGATGCCGGAGCGAAGGCCACCTACTACTTCGGCGACACCGTCTGGTCGAAGAAGGGCTCGGAGTCGCGAGGAGGATGAGCACGGCGGGCGGCGGGTAGGGGCTACCCCAGCCGATGCTGTGGTACGTGGCCCGCCGGCTGGCGGGGACGGTCGGGCTGCTGGTGGCGGTGGTGGTGATCACATTCGGCCTGATCGCCCTCGCGCCCGGCGACGCGGCCCAGGTGCTGGCCGGCCAAGCGGGCGACGCTCAGTACCTGGCCGAGCTGCGCGGGCAGCTCGGCCTCGACAGATCGCTGGGCTACCAGATCGGGTCCTACCTGCTGGCCGTGGCCCGCGGGGACCTCGGGTTCTCGATCGTCCAAGGCCAGCCCGTACTGGACGTCATCACGGGCCGGCTTGGCGCCACGCTGCTCCTGGGCGGGACGTCCTTGACGGTTGCCGTGCTCGGCGGCGTATACCTTGGAGTCGTGGCGGCGGCACAGCGGGGCAGCCGGCTGGACACCGGCATCTCCTTGGCCTCGCTCATCGGCTACTCGATGCCGGTGTTCTGGCTCGGCCAGCTCCTGGTGGCGCTGCTCGCGGTCCGCCTTGATCTGCTCCCGGCGGGCGGGATGAGCTCCGCTGGAGAGCAGCTCGGGGCGTTCGAGCGCGTGCTCGACGTCCTTCGCCACCTCATACTGCCGGCGGCGACCCTGAGCATCCTCCTGATGGCGCTCGTGGTCCGAACTACGCGGGCGGCCATGATCGACGTGCTCGAGGAGGAGTACGTGACGGCCGCGCGGGGACGCGGTATCCGGGAGGGGGCGGTCCTGTTCCGGCATGCGCTGCGAAACGCCCTGAGACCCGTCATCACGGTGGTCACGGCTGATGTCGGGGTCCTGCTCAGCGGGGTGGTGTTGATCGAGGCCGTGTTCTCGTGGCCCGGCCTGGGTACGCTGCTGCTCGACTCCGTGCTCAGTCGCGACACGCCGACGCTCGTGGGGCTGCTCCTCTTCTCCTCCTTCCTCGTTGCCGGCGCGAACCTGCTGGGCGATCTCCTGTACATGTGGGTCGACCCGCGAGTGCGGTTGCGGTGATCGCGCGGCTGGTCCGGAGCGCCCGGTCCAATCGGCGGCTGCTCGTGGGGCTCGTGCTGCTCGCGGCTGTCGCACTCGCGGCCTTGGCGGGGGCGCTCGTAGCGAGCGATCCCTTCCGCACGAGCGAGACGGTGCTCAGGGGGCCCTCGGTCCATCACCCGTTCGGGACCGACAACCTCGGCCGCGATGTGCTCGACCGCGTCCTGCACGGCGTTGGCACGTCGCTGAAGGTGTCGCTGCTCGCCGTGGTCGCCGGGACCGTGGTCGCGACGGTGCTGGGCCTTGTCTCCGGCTATGCGGGCGGCGCGATCGACGATCTGCTGCTGAAGCTCGCGGAGCTGCTCCAAGTCATCCCGGGCTTCCTGCTCGCCCTCGTCGCGGCCGCGGCCTTCGGGGCCAGCCTGTTGCTGCTCGTGATCATCCTCGCCGTCATCTTCTTTCCGCGCACCTTCCGGCTGGCCCGCGGCGAGGCGATCGGCCTGCGCGAGCGCGAGTTCATCCACGCTGCGCGCGCGGCCGGGGCGCGGCCTGTGCGGATCCTGACCCGCCACATCCTGCCCGGCGCACTGACCATCGTGCTGGTGAACGCCTCGTTCCAGGCCGGGACGGCGGTGTTGATCGAGACCGGTCTGTCCTTCCTCGGCGTGAGCGAGCGCGACACGGTGTCGCTGGGGGCGATGCTCTTCGATGCGCAGTCCTACCTCGAGCAGGCGTGGTGGATGTCGCTCTTCCCCGGCGCGCTGGTGGCGGTGACGATCGTGTCCGTGAACCTGGTGGGCGATGGCCTTCAGGGGCTCCGGGATGTCCGTGCCGCCGGCGCCGTGGGACCCGAGCGGCCGGCTTCGGAGTCCGGGCACGGGGCGGCGACGCTCGAGCGCCTCGCCGTCGCTTCGCGCCTGGGCGACTCGACGAAGACGCCGAGGGGGGCAGCGTAGGTGGCTCTGCTCGAAGTACACGACCTGCGCACCCACTTTCACACGCGGCGTGGGGTGGTCAGGGCGGTGGACGGGGTGAGTCTTTCAGTGGAGCGCGGAAGGACGCTCGGGCTCGTCGGCGAGTCCGGCTGCGGGAAGAGCGTGACGGCCCTCTCGATCACGGGCCTGGTCCCCCGGCCCCCGGCCAGGATCGTCGGCGGCCGGGCGGTCCTGGACGGTCGCGAGCTGACCACGCTGAGCGAGCGCGAGCTCGAGGACGTGCGCGGGCGCGAGATCGGGA
>JBBJOH010000144.1:0-4244 GCA_037720995.1 Thermoleophilaceae bacterium | reverse complement strand
GGACGGGTGTCCGTCCGCTTCCGCGACGACGCTGTCGACGCAACGATCGAGGACCGGTGAGCGAGCCACCCCGAAGCTACGAGTCCGCCGCAGCGCGGATCGAGGAGATCATCAAGCGCCTGGACTCGGGAGAGGCCGGCCTGCGCGAGACCCTCGACCTGGTGCGCGAGGGGCGGCAGCTGGTGGACTACTGCGCCACCGAGCTGGAGGCGGTAGGACAGGGCCTCGAGGAGCTCCGGCTCGACGAGCTGGTGGCGCGCCTCGAGCGCCGGCAGGCAGCCGACGGCGGGCCGCAGCGCGAACCGGAGGACTAGAGCGCCCCGCGCGCGTCATCATCCGGAACCCACCGCCCACGCCCGGCGCCGGCGCCGCGCTGCGGGCGCGGATCACCGCGGCGTGACCAGATGGTGGCTTCACCATCTACGGCGCGAGGAGGGCGGCGGGCACCACCGCTATGCCGTCCGCTCGCCGGTAGGCCTGGTCGCCGGTGGTTACGACGACGGCATCCAGCAACTGGTCGCCGATCTGGTCGCGGAGCCACTTCAGATGGGCGGTCGCCGCGGCGTCAGCGGTGGCGCTGAGCTTGACCTCCAGGGCCACAACGGCGCTGTCCGGGCGTTCGACGATCAGGTCGACCTCGTGCCGCCCGCCCCGGGTCCGCAGGTGGCTGACCTTGGCCTCCGCTGTCTGGGCGTAGGTGCTCACCGACAGGGTCACCAGAGATTCGAACAGCGATCCGAGCAGCGCACCGTCGCCGGCAAAGCCATGGGGGACCATTGTGCCTCCCAGCAGCGTTTCCGCCGTGGCTCCGAGCAGGTTGGCCGCCAGGGCTGGGTCCGCGAGATGGTGCTTGGGCGCGAGACCCAGCTGGGCGATGTGGTTGCGACTTGGGTTCCAGCCGGGGACCTCCTCCAGCAGGAAGAGTCGCTGCAGCACGTCCCGGTAGGGGATGACCGTGGTCTTGGCGGGCGGGTTGTCGTGGCCGCTGGTGGAGGCCCTGCGGATCTTCTCGAACGAGGTGGTGGTGGCCGTCGCAGCCGCGTATGCGGCCATCCACCTGCGGAGCGCGGCACTGTTCCTCGTGGGATGTCCAAGCTCGGCAAAGTCGCGGTCGACCACACGCGCGACGTAGGCATCGAGCTGGCTGCGAAGCGCCCGGCCGTCGAGTTGTCGGATTGCCGGGAATCCGGACCGTAAGATCTCGTCCACGTAGCCGTCGATCCGCATCGTCGTCTTCCCTTCGACGGGGCCGCGTTGCCCTGTCAGCAGGCTGGCCAGGCTCACTGTGGCCGGCTGCTCCAGCCGTTCGGCCAGCGACATCGGTCGCATCCGGAGGCTGACGATGCGCCCGGCGCCGGAATGGGTGCCCAGCCCTTTGGGCGACGCGGAGCCAGTCAACAGGAACCTGCCCGGTTGCGGACTCTCATCCACAGCCCGCCGAACGCGGTCCCAGACCGCCGGCACGTACTGCCACTCGTCGATCAGGACTGGGGCTGCGCCATGCACGAGCCGGTCCAGGTCCGCCTCGGCAACCGACCGCTGGCCGGGATCATCGAGATGGTGTGCGGTCGCCGCGCGCTGAGAGGCCGTGGCAGTCTTGCCAACCGCCTTGGCTCCCTCGATGGCGATGGCCGGGAGTCCTTGGAGTAGCTCGTCCAGCTCGTGGTCCAAAACTCGGCGTCGGTAGGCGGATTCGGCAGGTCCCATTGGCCCTAGGCTACCATTCGCGCAGTACTTAAGCTACTGTCTATGCAGCGACAAGCCTGCGATTTGTCGTCGGAGGCCACGGCCTGGCCGACGGCACGCTGGTGGTAATGGCCAGCTCACCGGGAGCCTCGCCGGAGCCGCCGCTGATCAGTCCTCATCCCATTGGCTGTCGCCCGGCTCGAGCACCGGCAGGCGGCCGACGCCGACACGCAGGCCGAACCGGACACCAAGCCCTACTGCGCCGCCTTCTTCGCCTCCTCGAGCTCCTTGGTCACCGTCTTGGTCTGGTTGGGTATGGCGAGCCGCCGCTCCAGGATGGGCACCGCCTCGGCCGGGCGGCCGGCCAGGCGCAGCGAGCGGCCCAGGTTGTAGAGGGCGAACCCGTAGTCGAGGTCCTTCGAATCGGTCGGGTAGGAGGCCACGGCTTTCTGGAGGATGGGGATCGCCCCGTCGTAGTCACCGCGGTTCATCAGCGCGAAGCCCTGGCGGTTGAGCTGGGCCCCGCCGCCGGAGGAGGGCTTCGACGTCCCGGATGGCCCCGGAGTGGTGGTCTGCGGCGATCCGGGGGTCCCCTCCTGGCCGGCGGTCGGCGGCGCCTGAGCCTCGGTTCGCGGCGTAGTGCCCGTGTCCGTCCTCGGGGCCTGTGCCTTCGGCGTCGTGGAGGCGCCGGTGGCCTTCTCCTCGCCCCCCCTCGTCAGCGCGAAGGCGGCGCCGGCCACCAGCAGCAGAGCGACCAACGCGGCCGCGGCCGGCAGCCACGGCTTGCGGGTGCGATGGGTCACGGGCCGGGCCGGCGAAGGGATGGGGTCTGCCTCCGGCCGAGAAGCTGGCGCAGGCGCCGGGACGGGCGCGGGCCTGGGCGCAGAGGCCGGGACCGGCGCGGGCCTGGACGCCCGCTCCAGCGTGGCCCGCAGCTCGGCGGCCAGCTCCCCGGCCCGGTGCTGGCGATCCTCGGGGCGCAGCGACATGCCCCGCACCAGCACCGCGGCCACGCTCGGATCGGCGTCGGGTCGCACATCGGTCAGGTCGGGCGGGGCCTCGGAGACCACCTGGTGGGCCACGGCCATCGGCGTGTCGCCCGCGCGCGCCTTTTGCCCACTGAGCGCCTCGAAGGCCACCGCGGCAAGCGAGTAGACGTCCGCGGCCTGGCCCACCTCTCCGCCCTCGAGCTGCTCGGGCGCCATGTAGGCGGCTGTGCCCAGCACCGTCCCGCTCGCGGTGATCTGGGTGTGCTCGGCGGCGATCGCGATGCCCAGGTCGGCCAGCTTGGCGGTGCCGTCTCGGCGCAGCAGGATGTTCGCCGGCTTGACGTCGCGGTGCACCACTCCTTCAGCGTGGGCGTGGTCGAGCGCGCCGGCGATGTCCTCGACGACCGAGGCCACCCGCGACTCCTTCATCGGCCCGGCCTTGAGCTCCTCGGCCAGAGTCGGGCCCTCCACGTACTCCATGACGATCAGCACCGACTCGCCGTCGGTGTCTACGTCGAACACCGACACCAGGTTCGCGTGGTTCAGCGAGGCCCCGATCCGGGCCTCGCGCTGAAATCGCCGGGCCATCTCCTCCGGGCTGTGGGCGTGCAGGCGCTTGACCGCCACCCGCCGGCCCAGACGTTCGTCCTCGGCCAGGAAGACACGGGCCATCCCGCCCGTGCCGATCAGGCGAAGCGGCCGGTACCGGCCGGCCAGAAGGTCTTGGGCAGGCATCGCCCCCACAGGCTAGGCGGGTGGGGCGGGTGGCGTCACCACCTCGGAGAAGGACATCGACACCCGCTCGGTGGCTATGGTCCCCCGCCGACCGATGAGTCAATCAACTTCCGACATACGGCTTGGCATTGCGGGCAGCGGAGCTATCGCGATAGGCCTGGCAAAGGCGGCGGGCCCACACGTGGACACCGTCCTGAGGGCTCGAAGCGAGTCGTCGGCCGAGCGCGCGCGCTCTCGCCTGGACGACCAGGTGCGCGTGGTGACCGACATCTCGGAGCTCGGGGACCGCACGTTCGTGGTGGAGGCGATCGCCGAGGACCACGACGCCAAGGTCGCCCTGTTCAAGGAGCTCGAGGGCAAACTGGCCGCGGACACCGTGCTCTCCACGACCACCTCCTCGCTGAGCGTGACCAGGCTGGCCGAGGAGACCGGCCGCCCAACCCGCTTCGCGGGGCTCCACGTCTTCAACCCCGTGCACAAGATGGACCTCGTGGAGCTGGCCTTCCCCGAGGCGGCGGACGAGCACACCCGCACCGCCTCGATAGAGCTGTGCAAGGCGATCGGCAAGACGGTGGTCGAGGTCCCCGACGTGCCGGGCTTCGTCGTCAACCGACTGCTCTTTCCGTTCGCCTTCCACGCGGTGCGCCTGGCTGAGGAGACCGGGCTGGAGGCGGCGGCGGTGGACTCATGCATGCAGCTCGGGGCCGGCCATCCGATGGGGCCGCTGGCGCTGCTGGACTTCGTGGGCCTGGACATCTCGGCGGCGATCGGCGAGCAGATCGGTGCCGACGTGCCGCAGCGGGTGAGGGACCTGATCGACCAGGGCAAGCTCGG
>JBBJOH010000143.1:0-4347 GCA_037720995.1 Thermoleophilaceae bacterium | reverse complement strand
CGATGTCCGTCGCCTCGCTCGACCTCGATCTCGAGGTCTTCCAGGGTCCCTTCGACCTGCTGCTCACCCTCGTCCTGCGCGAGGAGGTCGATCTGCTCGAGGTCGAGCTGGCCGACGTGGTCGTGGCCTACGTCGACCACCTGGAGAGCAGGGGCGAGATCGACCTGGAGGCCGCCACCGAGTTCCTCGTGCTGATCGCCGCCCTGCTGGAGCTCAAGTCACGGCTGATGCTCCCGGTCGAGGCGACCGACGGGCTGGAGCTCGAGCCCTCCGAGGCCGCCGACGAGCTGCTCGCCCGCATGCTCGAGTACCGCCGCTACCGCGACGCGGCCGCCTTCCTGCGCGGGCGGCTGGAGACCGAGCAGGGCTACCGCTACCGATCGGCGCCGCTGCCCGCCCACCTCAGGCGCGTATCGGTCGAGGTCGCCGAGGCCGCATACGCGCCCGACCGATTGGCCGAGGCCATCGGCGGGCTGCTGCGGCTGCCGCCCAAGATCGACCTGCACCACCTCGCCCGCCCCCGGGTGTCCCTGGAGCAGCGGCTGGCCCACGTTCGCACCCTGCTCAAGCACGAGACCTCGTTCTCCTTCGACGACGCCGTCCGGGGCGCCGACCGCATGACCGAGGCGGTCACCCTGTTCGCCCTGCTCGAGCTGTTCAAGTCCGGAGAAGCCGGCTGGGATCAGGACGAGCCCTTCGGCCCGATCACCATCACCCGGGGCCCGCCCGCATGAACGAGCTGGCCCGCATCACCGAAGCGCTGCTGTTCCTGTCATCCGAGCCGGTCTCGCTGGAGCGGCTCGCCGACGCGACCGAATCCGGCGAGGGCGAGGTGCTGGAGGCCCTGGCCCGCCTGCGCGAGCACTACGCCGACGGCTACCGCGGGGTGGTGCTGCGCGAGGTGGCCGGCGGCTTCGCGCTGGCCACCGACCCGGTGGCCGAGAAGGCCGCCCGCCGCCTGCTCAGCCGGCCACGGACCCCGCCGCTCACCCAGGCCCAGGCCGAGTGCCTGGCCATCGTGGCCTACCTGCAGCCGGTCTCGCGGCCCGAGATCGCCCGCATCCGCGGCGTGGCGTCGGAGTCGGCCACCGCCACGCTGCTGGAGCGCGGCCTGGTCGAGGAGTCCGGGCGCTCGCGCTTCGGCGCCGTGCTCTACCGCACCAGCGAGCTGTTCCAGAAGCTCTTCGGCCTGGAGGCGCTCGACGCCCTCCCCGACGTCGGGCGCTTCGATCCCACGCCCGAGGACGAGCGCGACCTGCGCGAGCGACTGCTCAAGGCGGGGGAGGCCCGGGCCGAGCCCGCGCAGGAGCAGCGCGGCTGAGACCCTCGCCGCGGCTGTCATCCTCGGCGAGGTGAGCCGCCGAAGCCTCCTCCAGTTCGCCCTGGTGGCGGCCTTCTGGGGCGCCTCCTACCTATTCATCAAGGTGGCGCTGGAGGACGTGTTCTCGCCGCCGATGATCGTCTTCGTGCGCACGGCGCTGGCTTGGGTGATCCTCATGCCCATGGCCCTGCGCAGCGGCCGGGTCCGCGAGCTGCGGTCGCTGGCCGGCCCGATCATCCTCCTCGCGGCGATGCAGGTGGCCGCGCCGTTCATGCTCATCTCCTACGGCGAGCAGCACATCCACTCGTCGCTGGCGGGGATCCTCGTGGCGATGGCGCCGGTCTTCACCTTCCTGCTCACACTGGTCATCGGACGCGACCAGCGGGTGCGCGGCCTGGGGTTCGCGGGGGTCGCCCTGGGGATCGGCGGGGTGGTCCTGCTGCTGGGCCTGGACACGGGCGGCGACGGCGCCGCGCTGGTCGGCGGGCTGATGGTCGTCGCCGCCAGCCTGGGCTATGCGGTGGGGGCCTACTACTTGCGCCACGCGCTGCCCGGGCTGCCGCCGATCGTGATCGTGGCCGCGACCATGGGAGCCAGCGCGCTGCTGTCGGCGCCGCTGGCCGCCCTGGACCTGCCCGGCGCAGCGCCCAGCCTGGAGGCCGTCGGCTCCCTGCTCGCCCTCGGGGTGTTCGGCACCGGGATCGCCTTCGTCTTCTTCTATGACCTGATAGTCACCATCGGCCCCGCGCGGGCGTCGCTGGTGGCCTACGTGGCGCCGGGCTTCGCCGTGCTCTACGGGGTCGCCCTGCTGGGCGAGGACTTCACGGCGACCACCCTTGGGGGCCTGGTGGCGATCCTCCTGGGCTCGTTCCTGGCCGCCAACGAGCGCTGGCCGTGGCAGCGCAGACGCGGGCCGGCGGGCCGGGCTCAGGCGGCCGCCGTCGACGCGGCCAGCTGACCGCACGCCGCGTCGATGTCCCGGCCTCGCGTCAGGCGCACCGTGGCGGGCACGCCGCTGTCGTGCAGCGTGCTGCAGAAGGCGTCGATGGCCTCCCGGCTCGACCCCGCAAGCCCCGAGTCGCCACCGGAGGACTGTGGCCCGGGCGCTGGCCGGGCGGGCGCCGGAGGCTCGTTGTAGGGGATCAGGTTGACCTTGAAGGCCTCGTGCGGCGTGAGCACCCGGGCCAGCGCCAGCGCCTGCTCGGGCGAGTCGTTCACACCGGCCAGCATCAGGTACTCCACATACACGCGCCGGCGACGATGCTCGTGCCAGCGCCGGCAGGCGTCCAGCACGTCGGCCAGCGGATAGCGGTCGTTCACCGGCATCAGCTGCGAGCGCAGCGCGTCGTCGGGGGCGTGCAGGGAGAGAGCCAGGCGGATCGTGGGGCCGTCGCGCTCGGTCAGGCGCTCGATGCCGGGGATCCAGCCGACGGTGGAGATCGTGGTGGAGGAGGGGTGGATGCCGATGTCGGGCAGCCGCTCGCAGGCGCCCATCACGTTGTCGAGGTTCAGCATCGGCTCGCCCATGCCCATGAACACGCAGTGGGTGAGAGCCTCGGTGCGGCGAAAGTGGAGTGCCTGGTCGAGGATCTCGGAGGAGGTGAGGTTGCGGCCGAACCTCATCGCGCCGGTGGCGCAGAACGTGCAGGTGAGCGGGCAGCCCGACTGGCTGGACAGGCACAGAGACCGCCTACCGTCCCGATAACGCATCAGCACCGCCTCCAGCGGCCGTCCGTCGGCGGTGTGAAACAGCGCCTTCTCCGTACCGTCGGCGGCCAGCGCCTCGCGCTGCACCGTCAGCGACGAAAGCGGCACGCGCTGCTCCAGCTGCTCGCGCAGGGCCGCCGGCAGGTTGGTCATCTCCGCGTAGGAGCCCGCCCCGCGCGCGGCCCATTCCCACACCTGGCCGGCGCGGAAGGAGGGCTGGTGCAGGTCGGCCAGCACCGAGTCGAGCAGCGCCAGGTCCACGCGGCCAGTGTGGCAGCCCGAGCCTGGCCTCCAGATGAGGGGCAGGTGCGCGTCGGAGACCCCCGCGGTGGGTGCCGTGCATCCCGGTTTGAGATTTGAGATCGCACGGTACGCTGGCGGCTGCCTTTGAGCCCCTCTTGATAGCCACCGAGCCAGGACTCATCGACCTCGACTTCGGCCGTTAAGCGCTCACGCTCTGGGGCCACCATCGCGCGGCGCAGCTTGTGCAAGATCAGCCATGCCGTCTCATAGCGCGACAGCCCGAGTTGGCGCTGGAGCTGTTTGGCCGAGATCCCGGGGTGATGGGTAGCGACCAGGTAGGCCGCCCAAAACCACGTCCGCAGCGGCATCCTGGTCGCGTGCATCACCGTCCCGGCGGTCCGCGGAGCGGGTCGCGCTGAGACGCACCAGTGCGGCGCGCGCGACACTCGAAGCCGGACAGCCACCGGGAACCCAGCGTGCACGGCGATTGAGCGGGCAGAGTCGGCACCCGAAGCCCAGCCAGATTAGGCACGCCATAATTTGCTTTTGCACCCGACTAGAAACACATGTTAGACTCCCTTGCATGTCAACTTTGCGACGACGCGATTTTCTTCGAGGCGGTGCGCTGCTAGGAGTCGCCGGGGGCGCCGCGCTGGCCGGGCGAGGCGTGGGGTCAGCACCAGCGGCGGCGCCGGATCACGCGCAGATGGGTGACGGCGTCTCGATGGGCCACGGCGGCGGGGCGAGTGGCCCGACGTTCCGCAAGGGCGCTCGAGTCGATCACCGCGCCAACGGTTTTAACCCGACCAAGCTCCTGCGCGACTTCGATTACGGTAAGACGCGGCGGCTGCCGAACGGGCGGGTGCTGCGCGAGTGGGAGGTGTTCGCCGCCGACAAGGAGATCGAGGTCGCGCCGGGCGTGAAGTTCCCTGCGTGGACATTCAACGGGCGGATCCCCGGGCCGACGCTGCGCTGCCGGGAGGGCGAGCGACTGAGGCTGCGGTTCGTCAACGGCTCAGCCCACCCGCACACGATGCACTTTCATGGCATCCACCCGTCAGAGATGGACGGCGTGC
>JBBJOH010000142.1:0-4354 GCA_037720995.1 Thermoleophilaceae bacterium | reverse complement strand
GCGCTGACCGGCGAGCGCACGCTGCCCGACGTGCCCGAGGAGAACTACTGGTTCAGGCGCCACCTGGCCGTGTACGAGTGGATCGCCGGGCGGGTGAGCGGCCAGGACGTGGTGGACATGGCCTGCGGCGAGGGCTACGGCACCGCGGTGCTGGCCCGAGGGGCGGCGCGGGTGACCGGCGTGGACGCCAACCCCGACGCCTTCGAGCACGCGCGCCTGAAGTACACCGCACCCGGAGTGCGCTTCGTCCGCGACCTGGTCGAGGACTACTCCGAGCCGTGCGACGCGGTCGTCTTTCTCCAGACCATCGAGCACGTGACCGAGCCGGCGGCGGTGCTCGGTCACTTCAAGGAGGTGCTGCGACCGGGTGGGGCGGCGTATGTGTCCACCCCCAACCTCCTGACCCTGGCCCCCGCGGGCGCGGAGAAGTCCGACAACCCGTGGCACGTGAAGGAGTACCGCGCGCGTGAGCTCCGCGAGCTGTGCGAGTCGGTCTTCTCCCACGTGCAGCTGCTCGGGCTCTTTCACGCGCGCAAGCTGCGCGCGCACGAGCTTGCGCTGTCCGCCGGGTGGGACGGCCTGCACGCGCGGCTGAAGGTCACCAAGCCGTTCTACGAGCGATTCACGCCGGCCATCTCGGCAAGCGACTTCGTCCTGCGCGAGGGTCACCTGGACCGCGCGCTGGACTTCGTCGCGGTGCTGCGATGAAGGGGGCGGTGTGAGTCGCTCGCACCGAGGCTCGCTCGCCCTGGTGCTGCACTCGCACATGCCCTACGTCGAGGGCTTCGGCACGTGGCCCTTCGGCGAGGAGTGGCTGTGGGAGGCCACGGCGTCTGTGTACCTGCCGCTCCTCGAGCTGCTGGCCGATGTCCGGACACCGCTGACCCTCGGCATCACGCCGGTCCTGGCCGACCAGCTCGAGCTGCTGCCCGGCGAGGCGGGGGACCGGCTGGTCCGGTTCCTGCGCGAGCCCCGCGCCACGGTCCACGTCGAGGACGCCCAGGGGTTGCGAGCAGCCGGCGAGTAGGAGCTGGCCACAGAGGTCGAGCGGGGGTGGACCGACTACGAGCGAGCCGCGGACTCGCTGGAGCGCGGGAACGGGCGAGCGCTGCTCGACAGCTTCGCCGCGCTTGGTCGCAGCACCCCGGTCGAGCTGTGGACCTCCTCGGCCACCCACGCGCTGCTGCCGCTGCTGGCCAGCGACGCCGGCCTGCGCCTCCAGCTGGCGACCGGCGTGGGCTCGCACGAGCGCCGCTTCGGGAGCTTCGGCGGCGGGATGTGGCTTCCCGAGTGCGCCTATGCGCCCGGGCTCGAGCGCGAGCTCGCCGACGTCGGGGTTCGCGTCACCTGCGTCGACCAGACCCAGGTCAACGGCTTCGGCGGCCTGGACAACCTGGAGCCGGTGCTCACACCCTCGGGCGTGGTCGCCGTGCCGATCGACTGGCAGACCGTGCAGCTGGTGTGGAACGGGCTGACCGGATACCCGGCTACCGCGAGCTACCGCGACTACCACCGCCGCACCACCCACGACCTGCGCCCGTGGAGCATCGGCGGCGGCCCCTACCGGCCCGCAGAGGCGCGCGCCCAGGCCGCCGAGCACGCCCGCGACTTCGTGGCGCGGGTGATCGCGCGGCTGGATGGATACGCGAGCGAGCGGGGCCGTCCCGGGCTGGTCTGCTTCGCCCTGGACACCGAGCTGCTGGGCCATTGGTGGTACGAGGGCCAGATCTGGCTGCGCGAGGTGATCGGCCAGGCGGCCGAGCAGGGGCTCGAGCTGACCACCGTCTCCGAGGGCGTGGAGCGGGTCTCGCCGGTCAAGCGCGAGCTGCAGGCGTCGAGCTGGGGCACCGGCAAGGACTTCTCCACCTGGGACTCGCCGAGCGTGGCCGAGGCGGCCTTTGCCACCCGCAGCGCCGAGCTGCGCACGGGGGCCGCGGCCACCACCGGACACGGGGCGCCCGATCACCTGCGCCGCGCCGCGCGCGAGCTGCTGGCGCTGCAATCCAGCGACTGGGCCTTCCAGATCACCGGCCGGCTGGCGGCCGACTACCCGCAGCTGCGACTGGCCGGCCACCGCGCCGCACACGACGCGGCCCTGAAGGCTCTTGCTGCGAGCCGGGATGGCGAGCCGGCTGTCAAAGGTGCGGGCAGGACGCCCGCACGGGGTAACCTGCCGGCCGTGCCGGCCCCCGCCCTGCGCAACCTGGCGCCCGACCTCGACCTGGCCTCCCTGCTGGCCCCCTGATGCGGGCCCTGATGCTCTCCTGGGAGTACCCGCCGCTGATCGAGGGCGGTCTGGCCCGCCACGTGCGCAAGCTGGCCGAGAACCTGGTGGCCCAGGGAACCGAGGTGCACGTGCTCGCCCGCGGCCTCGAGGCCGCGCCGCACGACGAGGAGATCGAGGGCGTGACCGTGCACCGGGTGCCCGAGCCCGAGCGCCCGCGCGACCTGGGCGAGTTCGTGACCTGGGTCGAGCACATGAACGCCGACATGCTGGCCGCCGGCGTGGAGGTCGGCGACTACCACGACTTCGACGTGGTCCACGGCCACGATTGGCTGGTGGCCGTCGCGGCCGACCACCTGGCCAAGCGCTTCCGCTGCCCGCTGGTGGTGACCATCCACGCCACCGAGTACGGCCGCCACCAGGGCTGGGTGGACAAGCACCCCCAGTCGCACATCCACGGGGTGGAGCGCTGGATGGCCAACCGCGCCGAGCGCGTGGTCACCTGCTCGGCCTACATGCGCGACCACGTAGCCGACATCTATGGACTCGAGGAGGATCGGATCGCGGTCGTCCCCAACGGGATCGACCCCACCGAGCTGGAGCCGGTCGCCGACCTGGACGCGCTGCGGGCCCGCTTCGCCGCCCCCGGTGAGCGGCTGATCCTGCTGGTCGGCCGGCTGGTCTACGAGAAGGGCTTCCAGCTCGCGATCGAGGCGATGCCGAGCCTGATCGAGCAGTTGGGCGACGTGCGCTTCCTGGTCGCCGGCTCGGGCACCGCCGAAGACGACCTCAAGCGCCAGGCCTCCGAGCTGGGGCTCGACGGGCACGGCGCATTCCTGGGCTGGATCGGCGACGACCTGCTGCACTCGCTCTACCGGATAGCCGACCTGACCGTGGTCCCGTCCCTGTACGAGCCCTTCGGGCTGGTGGCGCTGGAGGCCATGGCCTCGGGCTGTCCGTGCATCGTGGCGGACACGGGCGGGCTGCGCGAGATCGTGCCCCCCGACGACCGCGTGGGCCTGCGCTTTGACGGCGGCGACCCCGAGCACCTGGCCACGATGGTGCAGCGACTGCTCACCGACGACGCGCTGCGTGACCGTCTGGTGGCCGAGGCCTCCGAGCACGTGCTGAGCTTCGACTGGGCCGATGTGGCCCGTCAGGTGGCGGAGATCTACGCCGGCGCGGTGAGCACGCCGGCCAGGTCTGTCTAGCGTCTATCTGAGGTCAGCAGCCCCGCCATCAGCTTCAGCGGCAGATCCGCATGCTCGGGCCAATCCCCGGGATCCGGCGGCCACCACACGGAGGCGTCGTGCTCGGGGTCCATCGCCACCTCTGTCCCCGCGGGCACGCGTGCGAGCCCCACGATCATCACCATCCCCGAGGGGATACGGACCAGCGCCTCGACCGTCAGCGTGTCCGGGCGCAGGCCCCACTCCTCGTGCAGCTCGCGCGGAAGCGTGTCCACCGGGTTCTCTCCCACCTCCACCGAGCCGCCGGCCCCCAGCGCCCAGCGCCCGGGCCAGCTGGCCACCCAGGCGGCGCGCCGGCCCGCCAGCCAGCGCCCGTCGCCGTCGCGCACCACGCACAGGGCCGAGAGCGAGTCGTTGGCGTCATCGCCCAGGCGAAGCGACCAGCGCATGGGCTGGCACACCATGCTGAACCCCGACCCGCCGACGTCGAGCTCGGCCATCCGGGCGGCCAGGCCGTCGTGGGTCGGCGACCCCCGGTCGGCCAGCTCGGCCAGCACGGCGTCGGCCCGGGCGTCGGCGCCGGCAGGGGCCGAGTAGGGCTCCTCGCGCCACGAGATACTCACCTCCTGTGGCGCCCACGGGCCGCGCGCGAGCACCCCCGCCTCCCGCGTCATGTGAAGCGCATCGACCGGGGCTCTTCGCGCATCCTGACCAGCCGGGCGGGCACGCCGGCGACGACGGCGTTGGCCGCCACGTCGCGGGTGACCACCGCGCCCGTCCCGATCACCGCGTTGTCGCCCACGGTGACCCCGCGCAGGATGCAGGCGCCGTAGCCGATCCAGACGTTGTGGCCTACGCGCACGTCGCGCTTGTAGATCCCCTGGTGGCGAACGGGACGCTCGACCTCGACCATGCCGTGGTCGAAGTCGATCAGCATCAC
>JBBJOH010000141.1:0-4368 GCA_037720995.1 Thermoleophilaceae bacterium | reverse complement strand
GCCGCGCCGGTCTTTCGCTCGATCACGCGCACGGTCATCTCCACGGCGTCCTCGCTCAACAGCTCGGTCTCGAAGGGCTCACCCTCGGGCGCCTCCCGCTTGAGCACCTCCAGGACGGTCTGTGCGTCGGTGGCTCCCGAGTCGAGGATCTGGGACTCCTCGAGGAAGGTCACCGTGTCGAAGCCAAACTCGGCGCGCAGGGCCGAGGCCCAGCCCTCGTACTGCTTGAGCAGGCGGCCGTACCTCTGCCAGCGCGAGTGGGTCAGCTTGAACGCCGTCCCCGTCCGGTCGGTGACGTCGATCTTCTCCAGCTTGTCGCGCAGCAGCACCTCCTCGAGCTCGGATTCCTTCTCGATGTAGAGGTCGTTGCTGCCGTTCTTGAGCTTGTACAGCGGCGCCTTGCCCAGGTAGACGTACCCGGCGTCGATCAGCTCGGGCATCTCGCGGAAGAGGAAGGTGAGCACCAGCGTGCGGATGTGCGCTCCGTCCACGTCGGCGTCGCACATGACGATGACCTTGTGGTAGCGGGCCCGCTCGATGTCGAACTCGTCGCGGATCCCGGTGCCGATCGCGGTGATCATCGCCTGGATCTCGTTGTTGGAGAGCACCTTGTCGATGCGGTTCTTCTCCACGTTGATGATCTTTCCGCGCAGGGGCAGGACGGCCTGGGTGTTGCGGTCGCGGCCCTGCTTGGCCGAGCCCCCGGCCGAATCGCCCTCGACGATGAATATCTCCGCCAGCGCCGGGTCGCGTACCGAGCAGTCGGCCAGCTTCCCCGGCAGCGTGGTGTTCTCCAGCGCGGACTTGCGCCGGGTCAGGTCACGCGCCTTGCGCGCGGCCTCCCGGGCCCGGGAGGCCTGGACGGACTTGCGGATGATGTCGCGTCCGTCGGTGGGGTTCTCCTCGAGGAACTCGGCCAGGCCCCGGTTGACGGCGGCCTGCACGAAGCCCTCGACGGGCGGGTTGCCCAGCTTCGTCTTGGTCTGGCCCTCGAACTGGGGGTCCTGGACCTTGATCGAGACGATCGCGGTCAGCCCTTCGCGCACGTCCTCCCCGCTCAGGTTGTTGTCCTTCTCCTTGAGCTCGCCCTTCTGGCGCGCATAGTTGTTGATCGTGCGGGTGAGCGCCGAGCGAAAGCCCGACAGGTGGGTGCCGCCCTCGATCGTGTTGATGTTGTTTGCGAACGACAGCAGGTTCTCCTGGTAGGAGGAGTTCCACTGCAACGCCACCTCGACCTCGCCGAGCTCGGTCTCCTCGGTGATGGAGACGATCTTCTTGTGCAGCGGCTCGCGTGTGCCCTGGGAGTGCAGGTGCCTGACGAAGTCGACGATGCCGCCCTCGTACCGGAAGGAGACCTTGAAGCCCTCGCCGCGCTCGTCGGAGTAGTCGATCTTCAGGCCCTTGGTCAGGAAGGCCATCTCCCGGAAGCGCTGCTCGATGGTCTCCCGGTCGTAGTCGATGGTCTCGAAGATCTCGAGGTCGGGCAGGAAGGTGATCCTGGTGCCGCGCCGGTCGGTCTTCTCCCCCCTCGCCAGCTCCGTCTGGGGCGCTCCCCGCTCGTATGTCTGGGTCCATTCGAAACCGTCTCGCCAGATGGTCAGGTCGAGCTTCTCGGCGAGCGCGTTGACCACGGAGACGCCGACGCCGTGGAGCCCTCCGGACACCTTGTAGCCGCCACCGTCGCCGAACTTCCCGCCGGCGTGCAGCACGGTCAGGACGACCTCGGCCGCCGGTCGCTGCTCCTTCTCGTGCATCTCGACCGGAATGCCGCGACCGTCGTCGGTCACCGTGACCGAGTTGTCGGGGTGAATCGTTATCTCGACGTGGTCCGCTTCGCCGGCCAGGGCCTCGTCGACGGAGTTGTCCATCACCTCGTAGATCAGGTGGTGCAGCCCCCTGATCCCCGTCGAGCCGATGTACATGCCGGGGCGCTTGCGCACCGCCTCGAGTCCCTCGAGCACGGTGATGTCCTGCGCCCCGTAGCTACCGCCTGTGCCCCGTGGTGGGGTATTGCCGTTCTTTGCGTCCTTCGCCAAGCGAAACCTTTCGTCACCTATGAAGAGACCCCGGTCGGGCGCTGGGCCAGCGAAAGCCGGGGCACTCGTTGAGGCAGGGTGGGATGTTAGCAGGATTGGGCCCGCCCCGAGCGCCGCGGAGCGTTACAAATCGCCTGCAAAACGCACAAAAACGAGCGCCTGGGGGGCAGGGGCGTTGTCAGGCGTTATGGGGCGCCGCCCCAACCGGGTCGCGGGGTCTGTCAGGGGGCCCTCTGGACGCGGAACTTCAAGGCGCCGACAGAGTCGTCCGCCCCCCCACCGAGCACCCCGTTCAGGCGCGCCCGGAGGTCGGGCTCGAGCAGCTGGAGCTCCTGCGCCCACACGGCCGAGGCGCACGCGACCGAGACCGTGTGCTCGCGCACGGACACGGGCTGCGACTCTGCGGCCACCGCCGGGCCGACGGCCTGGGTCCACACGGCCTGCACGCGGGCGAGAAGGGTCCGCGGCCGGGCGTGGCCCGTCACCGACTCCAGCGCTGCGCCCAGCGGGCGCGGAGCGGTGCGCCTCACGCTCGAATCGCCCCTTCGAGCGGGCCCGTGGCCACGCCGGCCTCGACCTCGATCAGGCGAACGGCGGAGTCGCGTGCCCCGGGCACGTGGTCGGCATCGGTAGTCGTCAGGACGCTCTGCCCCCCCTCGCGCAGCAGATCGGCCAGCAGGTGGCGACGGGAGGCGTCGAGCTCGGACATCACGTCATCGAGCAGCATGACCGGAGTGCGGCCGCGCTGATCTCGCAGGACATCGCGCTCAGCGAACAGGAGCGCGAGGAGGGCGACCCGCTGCTGGCCCTGGGACCCATAGCGGCGCAGCGAGCGCCCGCCGTGGCCCAGCCGAACGTCGTCGCGATGCGGCCCGTGGGCGGTGAAGCCCCGTTCCAGGTCCGCCGCATGGCGTTCGGCCAGCTCGACGGCGAATGCGCCCGCGTCGGTGGCGCTCGAGCGTGGGCGGTACTGCAGGGTCGCTGCCTCCGGGAGGCCGAGAAGGGTTGACAGCTCGCCAAAGCGCGGCGCAAGCAGCGCTACCGCCTCGACGCGATCGGCCATCAGCTGCACTCCCCATTGCGCAAGCTCCGCATCCCAGGTGGCCAGCGTGGCCGGACTGCTGGCGCCGGCCCGAATGCGGTAAAGCAGCGCATTGCGCTGGGCAAGGGCGCGAGAGTAGGCCGTGCGGGTCTCCTGCCGCGCGGGCCAGACGGCTGCGACAAAGGAGTCCAGGTGCCCGCGCCGCGAAGCGGGGGGGCCCTTGACCAGCTCCAGGCGCTCGGGCAGGAACACACTCACCAAAGGGCGGGCCGGTGTTCTTGACAGGCTGTCCACAGGCGAGCCGTCGACTCGATGCACCTTGGCCGCACCGGGTTCGAGCCCCACTTCCAGCCGGTGGGTGGTGCCGCTGTCCTCGACGGTGTCGACGGCGACGCGCGCAGCGGGGGCTCCGGCCCGGACGAGCTCTCGCTCGTTGCTGGTGCGCGGCGAGCGACCGACGCAGCCAAAGTAGATCGCCTCGAGCAGGTTCGTCTTGCCCGCCCCGTTGGGGCCGGCGACCACGCTCAACCCATCCCCCACGTCGACCGTCGCGCGCTCGTAGTTGCGAAAGTCGCGAAGCTCCACGTCCGTGACGCGCACCGGGGCCGGGCGGGCTCAGGCGTTCAACCTGATCGGCATGACCAGGTAGATGAAGCCACCGTCGTCCCCGGACTGGATCAGGCCGGGGCGCAGGGGACTGATGAGCTTGAGCACCAGCTCCTCGGTCTCGGCGCTCTCCAGCCCGTCCCGAAAGAACTCCGGGTTAAAGCCAATCTCCAAGGGTTCGCCCTTGAACGGAACCGGCAGCGATTCCGACGCTTCGCCGACGTCGGGCGTCTGGGCCGACACCTCAAGCGCCCCCTCGGTGAAGGACAGACGCAAGGGAGCGTTCTTCTGAGCGAGGAGGCTGATCCTACGCACCACCTCGAGCAGCTCGCCGCGTTCGATGCGCAGCTCGTGCTCGTAGGACTCCGGCAACAACTGCTGATAGTTCGGGAATCGACCATCCACCAGGCGCGAAGACAGCACTACGTCGCCGGCGGCGAACACGACCTGGTTCTCCAGCGCGGTGACGCGTATCTGCTCGTCGCTATCCGTTGACACCACCCGACTCAGCTCCTGAAGCGTTCGCGCGGGCACATTTGCCTCCAGAGAGCCCTCCAGGGCAGGTTCGAGCTTTGCCTCTCTCACCGACAGCCGGTAGGAGTCTGTGGCGACCATGCGGAGGTCCGAGCCGCTCGCCGTGACCAGGACGCCGGTGAGGTGAGGACGCGTCTCGTCGCGAGAGGC